>JANNDD010000693.1:0-17523 GCA_031387365.1 Armatimonas sp.
GATGGTGAGCGCCGTGGACGATGGGGTGGGGAAGCTCACGGCGAAGCTCAAAGAGCTTGGGCTGACGAACGACACGCTGGTTGTCTATATCTCCGATAATGGTGGCCCGATCAATGCCAATGCCTCACGGAACCTGCCCCTGCGTGGTGAGAAGAGCCAGGTGCTAGAAGGGGGGATTCGCGTGCCGTTCGTGCTCTCCTATCCCGGCACGATTCCGGCAGGCAAGCGCTACGATTTGCCCGTGAGCACACTGGATATTCAGCCTACGGCGCTTGCCCTTGCGGGAAAAGAGACACGCCACATGGCGTCTATGGAGGGCGTGAACTTAATCCCGTTTCTGCGCGGTGAGAGCAAAGAAGCCCCCCACGAGCGGCTCTACTGGCGGCATATCAACGCCTCCTGGGCTGTTCGTGAGGGGGCCTACAAGCTCATGTCGGATGCGAAAGGCGTGCAGAGTCTGTTCGATCTGACACAAGACATCGGGGAAAAGAACAATCTCCTGGCACAGAAGCCTGATGTGGCAAAGCGGCTACAGCGGGCCTGGGAGACCTGGAATGCATCGAATGCAGGGCGTATTCCCTGGGCTCCGAACACGGGAGGGCTAAAATCCGATGGCTAGGCAGGTCAATCTCGCCACGACGGCCACGCTCAAAGCGTCGTCGTCGCTGAACGTGGGCTACGGAGCGGCCAATGCGACGGATGGCAAGCTGACCAACGAGAGTCGCTGGGTGAGTGGGGGCATGGGGCCGCACACGCTAACACTCACGTGGGCAACACCGCAGAGCATTGCCTGCCTTCAGCTCGGCACGGGCTGGCTCAGTGAGGGCGTCTGGGGCAGTGAGTTTCGGAGCCTGAGCGTGCGCGATGGCTCTGGCAGCGAGCTGGCGAAAGCTACTGGCAACGACAAAACTGTCGTGGAGCTGCGCTTTGCAAAGCCCGTCACCACGGACACGCTCCAGCTCGTCTTTGCCGACCCTGGCACAGTGCGCCTGGTCGAGGTGCGGGCCTTTGGGCCGTCCGAGAGCTACCCGGCGCTGGTGCTTCCGGGGGCAACACCCCGCCCACGACCCGTTCCGCTCTTCGTAAACCAGACCGGCTACGACCCCGACTCGCCTAAGCGCTTCACCGCTCCTACGCTCCCTGATGGCACGACTTTTATCGTTAAGCAAGGCGAGAAAGTGCTCTTTCGGGGCACGATTCACAGCGGCATCGGCGACTTCACCGCGCTCAAACTCCCCTTTCCCAGCGAGGGACGAGCGCCTGGGAGAGGGGTAGGGGGAGAGGTTCACATCGAAGCCGCTGGGCTTATCTCCGATCCGTTTGAGATTGCGCCGCAGGTGACGCTTCGGGCAGCGCTCGATCCCGCTCTGCGCTTCTTTGTAGACAACCGCTCACTGATCGGGACGCACCCATCGGCGTATGGTGGGTCTGCCTGGCGCGATGGCACCTACTACAGCTACGAAGTTCCTTCGCTTGTGATGCTCTATCTGGCCAATCCGTCGTTTTTTGAGCAGGCAAAGCGCGAGGTGGAGTGGAAGCCGCTCGCACCCAACTTCAAACAAGTGAAAGCCAACGGCGATGGCGGCGCACTCGAAGCCGCGCAGGCGTACTTCCGCGAGATCGAGCCACCTAAGCCCGATGCACCGGATATTGCCAAGCTGATCCACTGGGGAGTCGGCTGGCATCTGGTCAAGCCCGAGAGCGCCGATCCGTCGGGCGATCCCAAGGGCAGGCGCTTGCATCCGCAGACCGTCGAGCAGCTTGCGTTTTTTCTCTACGCCTGGCCACAGCTCTCCCGCTGGCTTCCGGTGAGCCTGTACGAGCGCACTAAAGCCTTTGTTCTGACGCATTGGAATTTTGGAATCCAAACCGAGGTGGGGGACTACAAAGGCCGCGAGTGTCCGGGGCACTCGATTCTGCCCAACTTCCTTCTCTACAACGTGACCAAAGACAAGCGCTTCTTGGACACCGCCATTGCCCAGGCAAAGTGGGTCTGCGAGAAGCTTGATCCCGCCGATCCGAAAGTCACCAAGGGCCAGCGGATGAGTGAGCACATGCTCCTCACCGGCCTGACGACGCTCTTTCCTCACGCGGAGGCGCTCAAAACCTCTCCCCTTGCCCCCGGGTACCCTCTGGGTGCGGGCGCTCGTCCCTCGCTGGGAAAGGGGAATCCACCCCCTGCCCCCTCCTTTCCCAACGAGCTTGCGAGTGCCCGGGAGAGGAGGGATGGGGAGGAGAGGTTACGGGCGCTGATTCGGTCCTGGCTGGCGAAGTGGGCGGATGTGATGATCGCTCGCTCGGAGAACGCCTACGATTTTCGCAAGTACGACGAGGCCAACTGGACCCTGCCGCGCTTTACCCCCGGCTCGCACGGGGGCGCGGGCTGGAACGAGCCGGGAAATATTGCGGGCTTTCCAGCTTGTGCACTCTCCGTCGCACGGCTCACAGGCGATAAAAAGCGCGCCGAGCGGCTACGCGTGATCGCAGCCGCGCACTTCGATGCACTTTTTGGCCGCAATCCCCTTGGGGCGCACGCGGCGTTTCGTGGCCCAAAAGACTTCTACGGGGTCGAGCGTGGCTGGCCCAAGAAGTTCGCCGATGATACCTGCGCTCGGCTGGAGCTGGTGCGGGGTACGCTCTCGTCCACGGCGGCCACGGAGCACTACCCCAACAACCCGGATGGCCCGTATCGGCACCCCGAGGGCTGGACGGCGTTCAATTCGGCCTTTAATGTCGGGCTGGCCTATGCCTGCCGTGAGGCCACCCAGCTGACGCGCAAGGGCAAGACGATAACGCTCCAAGCGCCGGTCTTTGCCCCTACGGCGACCGTTACCGTGGGCAAGACGGCGCTACTCTTAAACGCAATCAACCCTGAGCAGACGCTCTTTCAAGCGACGACAAACGCCACCGGAACCCTGCGCTACGGTCACGGGTTTCTGGCAACAGAGGAATGAAGAATCACAATGTACGAAGCAACGCATGAGTTTGATGTCTGTGTGATCGGGGGCGGGATGTCGGGGATCTGCGCCGCGATCGCCGCCGCACGCAATGGGGCACGCACGGCCCTGATCCACGACCGGCCTGTCTTTGGGGGCAACGCATCCAGTGAAGTACGGATGTGGATCTGTGGGGCGCATGGGAAAAACAATAAAGAAACGGGAATTTTGGAGGAGATTCAGCTCGAAAATCTCTATCTGAACCCAGCACGTAGCTACTCGGTCTGGGATAGCGTGCTCTGGAGCAAGATTCGCTTCCAGCCAGGGCTCACGCCGTTTCTGAACTGCTCCTGCACCGAGGCGGCAATGGACGGCGAGAAGATCGCTTCCGTACGCGCCTGGCAGCTTACTAGTCAGACGTGGCACACCATCACAGCGAAGCAGTTTATTGACTGCTCGGGCGATAGCATCTTAGCCGAACTAACCCCCGCTGAGTATCGCATCGGGAGGGAGGCGCGGGCGGAGTTTAATGAGGACATCGAGCCACTAGAAGCAGACAAGAAAACCATGGGCAACTCGCTCCTGATCCAGCTGCGCCGCACCGACGAACCCCAGCCCTTCACCGCGCCGCGCTGGGCGTATAAGTTCACCAGCCCCGACGATGTCAAGTACCGTGTGAGTGGCGTCAGTGCGCATAATTTCTGGTGGGTGGAGCTAGGGGGCATCAACGACACGATCCGCGACTCCGAAGAGATTCGCGACGAGCTGATGCGGGTGAGCTACGGGGTCTGGGACTACCTGAAGAACCGAGCGCCCGAGCGCGAGAAAGCCACAAACTGGGCGCTGGAGTGGATGGGCTCACTGCCCGGAAAGCGCGAGAGCCGCCGCTACATCGGAGATCATATTCTCACGCAGAATGATATTCGCGCCGAAGGCAAGTTCGCGGATATCGTGGCCTACGGTGGCTGGAGCATGGACGATCACCACCCTGCGGGGCTGCTCTACCCGGGTCGCCCGACGATCTTCCATCCCGCGCCCTCACCCTACGGCATTCCGTACCGGTCGCTCTACTCTAAAAACGTCCCGAATTTACTCTTTGCCGGGCGCAATATCTCCGTGACCCACGCCGCGCTTTCGTCGACGCGTGTGATGGCGACCTGCGCCGTGATCGGGCAGGCGGTGGGCACGGCGGCGGCGCTTTGCGTCTCTGAGAGCTGCAACCCACGCCTGCTGGACATCGCGCTTCTTCAAGAAACGCTCATGGATGACGACTGCTGGCTACCCGGCAAGCTACATCTACCAGGCGCACTTACCCTCTCCGCCACGCTCTGCGGCGACCCGGCTCGGCGCTTACTCGACGGCATGGAGCGTGACCGCGAGAACGAATCGCACGCCTGGGAAGCACCGCTGGGGGAGTCGGTGTCTTACCACTGGGCCACGCCGCAAGAGCTCGCCGGGGTGCGCTTGGTCTTTGATAGCGATCTGAGCAACACGAAGCGCATGGCCCATGTCTACCCGCAGAGCGCGAATCGCTGCGCCGTCCCGGACTCCCTCGTGAAGGCGTTTCGCCTCGAAGCCGAGGACGAGAGCGGCACTTGGAGCACGGTCTACTCTGAGGATAACAACTACCAGCGCCTCGTGCTTATCCCCCTCAGCATTCAAGCAACTGCGCTGCGCCTGACCTGCACTGAGACCTGGGGCGATGCACTCGCACGTGTCTTTGCGTTTGAGCCGCTGGCGGAGTTTGTGCCGAAAATCCCTGCCCTCCCCGATGGTCCAAGCTTTGTCGAAGTCCGTGCGCGGATTCCCACCAAAGATCTTGCTGCCCCCGACAACGGCCTCGAGGAAGTCGCCGACACCAAGGGGCCGCACAGTGCGTAGACGGGGACTGCATCCCCCGGCGCACTCGTTCCTCGTTGCCGACCCCTTCGGCTCCGCGAAGGGATTCGTGTAATGCTGGGGCGTGAGCTTCTGAGCCACCTGACGGTTAATATGGTCTGGGCCAATGGCCACGACTGGAAGCCGGGGATACAGACGACCTCCGTGCACTATCAGACGGGATCGCTCTGGTTTGTCGAACGTGGGCAACTTGAGGCGGTGCTTAGTGGCAAACGCTGGGTACTCGAGGCCGGAGATGCCTTGCTGCTTCCCAGTGGCCTCCTGCGTGACCGGCTCCTCACAGATACGGGTGTGGTCTGGTGGTCCGTGGGCTTTGAGGTGCAGCTCTTTGGACGACTCGATGTCTTGACGCTTCTGCACCCTCCGGTCAAGTGGCAGCCCGATCCCACGATACGGAATCTGCTCAAAGGCTGGATGGAGCAAGCGGCGCAGCAGTGGCCCGCGGAGGGCCTTGGCCACTTACCGACCAGTCTGCCACGCGATGAGCAAGCACGTCTGATCGGGGATGGGCTTGCCCGCGCGATCTTTGGACTCTGCTGGCGCACCTTGAGTGTCGCCGATCCCGAGGAAGACCGCCCTCTGCGAGTGACGGGCGCACCCGAGTGGCTGATCCCCGCGCTTTGGGCCATTCAAGACGACCCGGCTCTCACGCCCATTCAGCTCTGCGAGCGATTCACCGTCAGCCCCGCGCACCTGCGGCGCTGTTTCCATCGCTTTGTGGGCAGCTCGCCGCAAAGTTACTTGATGGAGCGTCGGCTAGAGCGTGCCTGCCGTCTGCTTCAGAGCACCCATCTCACCGTCGCCGCTATCGGGGAGGCGATTGGTTTTGAGAGTGTCTACACCTTTAGCCGCGTCTTCACCGAACGCTTTCACCTGCCCCCCTCAAAGTGGCGTGAGCGCAGCACACACCCTGAAATTTGACCCCTGTGTTGAAATAAAACGCGGTATCGTCTAGACTGTCACGCATGAACACGATTCCTGCCCGACCAGCGACGGCTGGAGCCTACCCGAGGCCGGGGCTAAATGCCTACTCCTTCCAGGAGCTTCTCTTGGCAAACGCCAAAGAGGCGAGCACGGGGATGGATCTCTTTGCCGTCTGTGATTTCTGTGCCCAGCAGGATATTGACGCCGTGGATCTGACTGGCTACTTCTTCCCTGGTTATCCCAAAGTGCCTGAGGATAGCTATATCTTCCGGCTCAAGCGCCACGCACAGCGGCTCGGTCTGGATATTAGCGGCACGGGAGTGCGCAATGACTTTACCACGGCTAATGCGTCCGTACGTGCCGAGGGAGTAGGGCGTATCAAGGACTGGATCGAGGTCGCCGCAAAGCTGGGGGCACCCGTGATCCGGGCGTTTGCCGACTCCCAGTCGCCGTTTAAGAGCTGGCAGGAAGCGTCGGGCAACGCGAGCCGTGAAACCGTCGAAGCCTGGATGGCGGAGGCGCTACAGGAGTGTGCGGAGCACGGACAGAGGTTTGGCGTGACGGTGGCGGTACAGAACCACGGGGACTTTATCGCCACGGGGGAGCAGCACCTTAGCCTGCTCAAGCGCGTGAACCACGAGTGGTGCGCGGCGCTTGTGGACACCGGCAAGTACCTGAGCGCTGATCCGTACGCGGATATCGCTCTCGTGGCCCCGTACGCCGTAAACTGGCAGATTAAAGAGACAGTGCAGAGCAAGCTCGACTCGCCACGGATTGACATGGCAAAGCTGCTGGCTCTGATCCGCAAGTCGGGGTATCGTGGCTACTTGCCTATCGAGACACTGGCGATGGGCCGCACGGACTACGATCCCTTCGTGGAAGTAACAAAACTACTGGCGGCGCTACGTCAGGCAATCAAAGAGACGGCTTAGACACAAATGGCAATTAAAGACTTTGGGCTGAGGCCCTATTTACGCACCTCGAAAGACCTGCCGCACGGGGAAGATAAGCCCTGGAAGCTGGTCTGTACGATCCCGTATAACTGCCACTTTCAGCCCTGGATCGAGGTAGAGAGCGCAAGTGGCGGCCAGATTCTATTTAATTCCAGCAACCCACTCGTGCTCTATCTCACACCCACGGAGACGTGCGACGCCAAGCCCGGTGTGCAGCGCTACGAGGCAAAACACTGGGTGAGCGGCGAGGGCGCAGTCTACACGATTCCGGCGGGGATGACCGTTCGCGCCGTGCAGTACCGCGAGACGGGCTACGATACCAGCTTTGCGGGGGCGTTTGTCTGCAACGACAGCGACTACAACACGCTCTGGACAAAAGCGGCGCGCACGGCCTACATCTGCATGCGAGACCACTTCTATGACTGCCCGGATCGTGAGCGTGTGGGTTTCTGGGGGGATGGCACCCCGGAGCTGAACCAGTGCTTCTATGTTTTTGACACCAAAGCCCACGCGCTGGCCAAAGAGCTGGTGCTGCGCAAGCTGGAGCCCAAGTTCTACCCCGGCCAGCACTTAGAGTTCCTGGGAGACTACGGCCTGTGGTTCTATTACTTACATACTGGCGATCTGGAGTCGCTACGGAAAATCTACGAGCCGACGAAGATCTTTCTGTTTGAGACCTATCAGTTTGGCAAGCGCACGTGGTTTGACTGGGGCAAAGAGGTCAAGGACATCGCGGTGACGGAGACCTGTTTTTACTACAACTGCCTCGGGACACTCAAGAAGATCGCGCTCGCCACGGGGCACGACACCGATGTGCCCGAGATTGATCAGAAGCGCGCGGCGATCCAGGCGACTTTTAATAGAAAGTTCTGGAAAGGGAGCTACTACCAGTCGGAGCAAGTAAACGCTCCCGATGACCGTGCCAATGCAATGGCGGTGAATGTCGGGCTGGCGGAGCGCGGAAAGTGGGACGCGATCTACGAAAATGTCCTCACCAAGAAAACCTACGCGAGCTGTTTTTTCGATAGGTGGGTCTTTGAGGCGCTGTGCCTGATGGGAAGGCAAGAGTACGCCCTGCTGCGGATGGTCGAGCGCTACAAGACCATGATCCCGTGTACTTTCACCACGCTCTGGGAGCACTACGACCGCTGGTGGGCATCGCGCATAGACGCCTTCGACGATGCATCGTCGCTGAATCACGGCTGGAACCCGCCCGCACTGATTCTCTCGCAGAGCATCACGGGAGCTGCGCCCATCGAGCCGGGCTGGACGGTTTTTCAGGTCTTGCCCAAGGAGGCGTTTCTCACCGAGATCAACTTGGTCGTGCCCACCGTGAAGGGCAATGTCACGGTCACAATCAAGAAAACCAAGTCTGAGTACGCGCTGAGTGTGACGGCACCCGCGAACACCACGGCGGTGGTCGGGATTCCCAAAGCGGCGTTCTCGGCGCTGAAGGCGATCAAGATCGGCAGTAAGACACTCTGGGAAAACGGGAGCCTGCGGAGCGTCCCCGCCGGTGTGGCGTTTCTTGGCGAGGACGCGGACTACGTGAAGTTCTCTGTTCCCTCGGGTGCCTGGAAGTTTCGCGGCCTCGGGAGCTTGCCGCTCGCCTCGCCCAAGCCTGCGCCGAAGCCGCTCTCGAAAGCAAAGCCCCTCGAAAAGAAACACTGGGTCGCGTCGGCATCCGTGCCCGACAGCTCGTTTCTCTTCAGTGGCGATAAGATTCCCATCGCGATTCCGGCCAGCAGCGCAATAGACGGCGACCACTGGACGGGCTGGCGGGACGTGACCCGAACGCAGTACCCCGGCCAGTGGTTTCAGCTCGACTTGCAGCGCCCCGCACGGTTCTCCAAGATCGTTTTAGACAACACCTGGGCGCTCTGGGACTCGCCTGTCGGGTATGCCGTCACCGTCTCCCCAGACGGTAGTCACTGGAGCACTCCCATCGCCACGGGCAAAGGGGAGCTGGGAATCACGATTATCACTTTTCCCACACAGACCGCCCGCTACGTCCGAATCACGCAGACCGGCACCAGCCCTCTCTACCACTGGTCTATCTACGAGATTGATCTGCTATGAAACAACCACTACTCCAGATTCCCGTCCACTTTCACCTTGTCGCCGATCTGCTGATGGTCAAGCGCGAGGTCGCGATGACGCCCTGGCTCACGCCAGAGCAGCTCGCAAAAACGGTTCTTCCTGAGGTCAACCGCATCTGGTCGGTGGCGCAGATCGAGTGGAAGCTGAGTGGGGTAAGCCCGGCCACGACTCGCAGTGAAGGCCGCGCCGAGGTGACGGCCTATGTCCTCAATGCCGTGCGCGATAGCGAGGGCCACTCCGACCCGGAGCGGGTGAAGAAGCTACTCTCGCTGTTTGCGCTGGAGAAGAACGACCCGAAAGTGGCGGTGAATGTCTATGTCGTCCCGTATCTAGGGGGAACATCGCAGGGGCATGCGCTACCAGGGCGCAAGCTCGTGCTGCTTGGGCAGTGGACCGACAAGCCCTCACGGGGGAAGCGTCCGCCCGAAAAGTGCCTGCTCATCGAAAACGGCCCGTTTCGCCAGGGCTCGTTTAGCCGCACGGTCGCTCATGAGCTGGGGCATGTCCTTGGCCTCAAGCACCCCGAGCCCGGAGCGCCTCCCTTTCATCGGTTAATGGGCGGTAACGACCCCGGCAACGACCTCACTGACGATGAAAAAAACACGGCGCGGAAAACCACCGCCGTGCTCTTTGGGTCGCCAACCAGAGCCTGAGGGAGAAGGTTAGGACCTGGTTGGTTTGGCTGGCTAGGGCAGGGTCCGGCTGCTCGCCACGCTGCTGGAGGCGGAAAACCCATAGACATTCTTAGCACGCAGGCGGTAGTAGTAGAGCTTGTTGGCCAAGAGTCCTGAGTTCGTGTAGGAGATCTTACCCGCCACTAGTGTGGCGGCCGTAGTGTAGGTAACACCATCTAGTGAGCGCTCCAATATAAAATTGGCCTCGTTGGTGGAGTTATCGCTCCAGGTCAGCGCGATCTGGCTGCGTGACTTGGTCGTGGCTACCAGGTTGCTGGGGGCTGCAGGCAAGGAGTTGATCGCGTAGATCGCCTTGTAGACATTGACTCGCTTGCCTTTGATGGTTCGGGCGCCATAGGGCTTATAGGTATCTACATTCTTGAGTACCATATCCCGTAACTGAATATTGGACAGATTGGGCGCGTGAGAGGCTAAGAGCGCAACCTCACCCGCAACGAGCGGTGCGGCCATCGAGGTTCCTGAGAGACTGGCATAGCCTCCGTTTAGGTAGGTGGAGTAGATGCCCACGCCAGGAGCAGCACACGACACCCAGGTGCCATAGTTGGAGAACGAGGCGAGCATATCGGTGCTATCCGTGGCGGCCACGGAAATAACATTGGCACATGCAGCGGGGTAGCTCTTGTTCGACGAGCCATTGTTGCCCGCCGCCGCCACCACGACGCAGCCACGGCTCCAGGCGTAGGCAACCGCGTTGTCCAGCGTGGTTGAACTAGAGGAACTCCCCAGAGAGAGGCTGATTACATCTGCCCCATGATCCGCTGCATAGACAATCCCACTGGCAACGGCGGCCAGGGAGCCGGAGCCATTTGCCGCGAGCACCTTGACCGGCATGATCTGAGTCGCGGTGCTATTGGAGGCCAGCGGGTTGGCATCCCAGCCCGCAATCCCCGAGATACCAATCCCATTGTTGACCTGTGCGGCAGCGATTCCTGCGCAGTGGGTTCCATGCCCCTGGTCATCAGAAGGATCGGCATCGTTGTTGATGAAGTCGTAGCCGATGACTTGCCCACTGGAGTTACGGTAGAGCTTGTTGACCAGATCGGGGTGGTTGAGAGTGACACCGGTATCCACGATTGCCACAACCGAAGACCCGTTGGGTCTCCAAAGAGGCCAGGCAGCATCGGCTTGGACTTTCTGGGGTGCCCACTGCTGCGTCAGATAGCTGGAGTCATTGGGAACAGCGCTGGACGAGGCTCCATAGTCAGGATCGTCGTCGTCGCCATCGTAGGCACTCAGCACGTAGTTGGGCTCCACAAAAGAAACTCCGATGACGCGGCTAGTGTAAGTAGCTGCCCGAGCACTATCAAGCCCGCCGTACAGGCGTACCCGGAAGACCCCAAGGGCCGAGCTGTACTCTAAGACGCGCCCGACGGTCGCCTCGATATTCATCTTCGAGAGTCCAGCAAGCTCCGGTGCAATCCCTACAAGCACCTCATTGGGAACACTGCGCACGCCGTTTCCTGGAAAGATTATCTGCGCAGCAGCGGGCGAAGCAGAAAGCAGCAGGCCTGCTCCTAACACTCCCAGCGTGGGAGGAAGAAGCGACTTAAGAAAAAGGTAACTAGCCATGCCTTAAATAGCGGTTTACCCCTATAAGCTCTCCAGACCGCGAAAATACCGGAAAAGCCGGATGCTCCAAAACACTCTATAATACAAGCCTGCTAGGAGTACGAAAACCATGCTTCGGAAGAAAATAGTGCTTACTGCGCCACGCGAGTATCGCGTGACCCAGCGCTCGTCGCAGATGGAAACTGATGACTGGCCACAGTTTCGTGGCCCAGGTGGGCAGGGAATCAGCCCCGGTAAGGGACTCCCCCCGACCTGGAGCTCACAGGAGAACCTCCTCTGGAAGACGCCGCTACCAGGCGCGGGAAGCTCCAGCCCCATCGTGGTGGGGAGTCGGGTTTTCCTCACGTGCTACAGCGGCTACAATGTTGCAGGAAACCGGGCGGGAGCCATGGAGCAGCTCGCTTTGCACCTGCTCTGCCTGAGCCGAAAGAGTGGCGCGATCCTCTGGAACAAGAAGCTCACCCCGACTCTGCCTGAGCAGGTCAGTGTCCGCGATAACCACGGCTACGCCTCCAGTACCCCGGCCAGCGATGGTGAGCGGGTCTATGCCTTTTTTGGCAAGTCGGGGGTTGTGGCCTTTGATCTGGAGGGCAGGCAGCTCTGGCGCACGGGTGTTGGCTCCGGGCGCAGCGACTTTGGCACAGGAGCCTCCCCGATTCTCTATAGCGACTCCGTGATTGTGAATGCCAGTGTCGAGAGCGAGAGCCTGGTGGCACTGGATAAAAAGACCGGCAAGGAAAAATGGCGCACCCTAGGCATCCGGGAGGCCTACAACACGCCGATTCTTGTTACGGTGGGCGGCAGATCGGAGCTGGTCGTGGCGATGATGGGCAAGGTGCTGGGGCTCGACCCGGCGACCGGACGGCAGCTCTGGAGCTGTACCAATGAGATCGCCTGGTACATCGTCCCTAGTGTCGTGGCGCACCAGGGAACCCTCTGGTCGCTCGGGGGGCGCTCGGGGATCACGGCAGTTGCCCTCCGTGCAGGTGGGAGTGGCGATGTCACCCGAAGCCACCGGCTCTGGACCAGTCGAAAAGGCTGCAATGTCTCGTCGCCGATTGTTCATGAGGGCTACCTCTACTGGATGAACGACAATGAGATCGCCTTCTGCGCGGAGGCAAAGTCCGGCAACCTGGTCTACGAGGAGCGGGTGGAGCGGGCCGACATGGTCTGGGCCTCACCGGTACTGGCGGAGGGGAAGCTCTACTACCTCTCGCGACGTGGCGATACCCTTGTTCTGCCCGCCCGGCCTCGGTTCGAGCGCCCCGCCGTCAACAGCCTCCGGGATGGGAGTGTCTTCAACGCCAGCCCCGCCGTCGCGGGGGGACAGCTCTTTATCCGCTCCGATCTCTTTGCCTACGGCGTGGGACGAAGGTAAGCTCTTGGAGAAAACGCAACTGATCGTGGCGGGGCGGCCCGCGTTTGTGATCCTTCCCGAGAACAAGGCGAGCGCACGGCCCACTCCTTGGGTATGGTACGCGCCGACCCTGCCGGGCCTACCCGGGCCGGAGGAGCGCTGGATGTTCGAGCGCTTTACAAAGGCAGGGATCGCCATCGCGGGAATTGACGTGGGGGAGTCCTACGGAAGCCCCGACGGACGCGCACTGTTCACGGCGCTCTATACCGAGCTAACCCAAAAGCGCGGCTTCGCGTCCAAGGCCATCTTGTTAGGACGTAGCCGGGGCGGGCTTATGACTTTGAGCTGGGCGGCAGAGAACCCGGAGAAAGTGGCGGGATTTGCGGGAATCTACCCGGTCTGTGACATCGCCAGCTACCCGGGAGTCGCCCAGGCCAGTGGTGCCTACCGAATGACTGAGGCGGAGCTGGCGGCGCGGCTCAAGGAGCACAACCCGATAGATCGGCTTGCGCTGCTCGCCAAAGCCCGCGTGCCGCTCTTTGCGATCCAGGGCGATAGCGACACCGTCGTGCCGTTGGAGAAGAACGCAGGCGAGGTCAAGCGCCGCTACGAGGCGCTGGGCGGTGCGATGCAGCTGATCGTGCCGCCGGGTCAGGGGCACAACATGTGGCCGGGCTTCTTCCAGTGCCAGGAGCTGGTGGACTTTGTTCTGGCACAGGCAACGGGGATGACTCTCACCGCGCCGCTAGAGTACCAAGTAACACAGCGCTCGTCGCGGACGAAAGGCAAGCTCGTCATCACCGGCACCCTCACCGAAGCGCCGGGAAAAGGCACTACTCTTGAAGCGCGGCAGAGCGAGGGAGGCTGGCAAAAGCTCAAGCCGAAGTTTGAAGGCACGGCATTTACGGCAACGCTCGACGCGCCCGCGGGGGGCTGGTACCGCTTGGACGTTCGGGCAACCCGCGCGGGAGCCGTGCTCAGTGAAGCTGCAGTGGAGCATGTCGGAGTGGGTGAGGTTTTTGTCGTGGCGGGGCAGTCCAACTCGGCCAACCACGGCGAGGAGAAACAGCGCACCAAGACCGGCAATGTCGTCACATTTGATGGCACCCACTGGCAGCTGGCGAATGACCCACAGCCCGGCGCAAGCGGGGGCGGCGGGAGCTTTCTCCCCCCGTTTGGCGATGCGATTGCCACACGCTTCAAAGTCCCGGTGGGCTTTATCGCCTGCGGAATCGGGGCGAGCAGTGTACGCGAGTGGCTTCCCCAGGGCAGCACCTTCCCCAACCCGCCGACCATTGAGAGCCGCGTGCAAAAACGCGCCGATGGGCTCTGGGAGTGCAAGGGCGAGGCGTTTGCAATGCTCACAAGCCGTATGAAGGCGCTGGGTCCGCGTGGTTTCCGTGCGGTTCTGTGGCACCAGGGCGAGAGCGATGCCAACCAGAGAGACTCCACGCGCACGCTGGCGAGCAACCTCTACCACGACTACCTCGCTAAGCTCATCCGAGACTCGCGCCGCGCCATTGGCTGGGACGCGCCGTGGTTTGTGGCGCAAGTGAGCTATCATGTCCCCGGCGACGAGTCCTCCCCGGAGATTCGCGCCGCCCAAGCCACCCTTTGGAAAGAGCGCCTGGCTCTGCAAGGCCCGGATAGCGATGCCCTCAAGTCGGAGTGGCGCGACACCGGCGGCAAGGGAGTTCACTTCAGCGGCCCCGGCCTCCGCGAACACGCCGCCCGCTGGGTCGAAAAAGTCGCCCCCTGGCTGGAGAAGCGATGAGTAACCGCGAACACACCCTCACGATAGACATGCTCAAGGCACTGGATGCCTTGTATAAGGTACGCAGACGGTTCTGAACACGTGGCAGAGTTTCTACGATTGGGCGCACGGGCGATACCACGCGCTTGAGGATGGCTACGACAGTTGGATTGGTGATGACGACTCCTAAAGGTAATGTGCAGTGGACAAGGAATTTCATTTGAAAATACAGAAATCGCTTTCGTGTTGGGCGAGTTGGCTTCTTGCCTTGTTGTTCCTGACGGTACTGAGCCGACCAGCGTTCGCAGGCGATTCTCCTGAAGAGAGCCCTAAGTTTATTGCCGTTGCTCAGAGATTCCAGAATAATTTTGGGATCGCTCTCAAGGTTTGGCACAGCAATGATTCCTCGGTGGGGGCAAGCTATCAAGTGACTGCCTTAAAGCCGGAGCACTTAGAGAACGTCCTACAGGTGCTCACGTGGGTTGACGTTGAGCTTAAGCGCTACCCCGCGGGCTTTCTCAAGACGCACGGCTCCCGAAATCTTGTCCTGGCGAACGCCTATATTCCAAAAAATGCGAAAGGCTCGGGCACGGCGTACTCGCCCGCTTTTATTGCAGAAAAGGCGAGTGCTTCGGTTCTCGTCACCGTGCCCAGCACGATTACTCCGACGACGGAGATTCTGGGCAAGGGGTACCTGCACCAGACACTCTTTACCTACCTGCTCACGGATGCAAAAGCGCCCAACTCTCCTCTTGCGCTGGAGCGCTGGAAAACCCTCACCTCGGACAGCGCGGCGCTTGAGAGCGAGAGTGCCAAGCGGCTCGTGGCGCTCAGCAATCAGCGCGAGGGGCTTTTTAAGCTACTCTGGGAGCCTTTTGAGGTTGCGGAGCTAAGTGCCCTCGCCAAGACCGACGCGCAACTGAAACAGCGAATCGCGCTTGTCCAGAGCTTTCTTCACACCCTCGACCCGCAGTTTGACCAAGCCTTCTGGGCAACGGTCGCCACGATCCCCGAGTCGCAGCGCACTGTCTGCCTCAATGATTTAGCCGACCTACACAGCGCCGATCAGCTCAAGGCCGACACCGAGATTCAAGACGATCTACGTGCGATTGAGAAGAAATGGGGCCTCAAGGTGCTCTGGGAACCCGGCTCCGAAGCCCCGCCCATGCCAGCCAGAGTACGACTGGAGTACTCCTACTTCACCGACAAAAAACTGCCGCAGTTCAAGCAGTTTGTCCACTTGGTCCGCGAGGAGCTAGAGCAGTACCCCGATGAGATTGTCACGAAGATCAAAGTCAAGAATATCTACATCCTCGATGTTTTTACGTTTCGCGATGTCAAGCTCGCCGGGCAGAGTTTTAGCTGGCTGCCCCAAGTGTCATTTGGCTACGGGATCAATACCTTCGATCCCTCCAAGAGCACGTCGCGCGACTTTTACCGTCGCACCATTCACCATGAGATCTTCCACCTTATAGACTCTCGTTTCTCGGTGGAAGGCGGCCCTGTCTATGGCGCAAACTGGGAGAACCTCAATGAAGCGGGGTTTCTGTATAAAATTGGGAAGCTGGGGCCAAGTGCGCCCAATCCCATCACGTTTTACAAAGACAACACCAACCGCCCGGGCTTTGCCGAACCCTACGGAATGAATGTTGCCACCGACGATCGAGCGACGCTCTATGCACGTCTGATGACGGATGACCAAGCCTTCTTCGCAAAACTCGCGACCGACAAGATCCTTAAAGCTAAGACTGAAAAGATGCTCGCGTTCTTCCAGTTCCTTATGAAAGACTTCGGAATTCCTATCTCAAGCCCCTTCTACACAAAACTCGAAAGGATCAAAGGGATCGTGCCATTATGACCGAAGACCCTGGACTCGGATTCAGTTATAATCCTCGGAAAAACGGGGAAGTGGAAGTGCTACGTCACGGCAGGCTTGCCTCCACATTGCGGGGGAACGATGCCGCCGATGTTCTCCAGGAAATCGAAGGAGGAGACGAGCGCCCGGCGAGTCATCACCCCCGAAGCTCTCTTGCCGAAAGCATAAATCATGGAAAAAATCTCCCTCTCTGAGAAGCTGGCCCAGATTCACGAGCACTGGTGCCCCAAAGTGATCGCGGAGCTCAATGGCCAGGAAGTCAAGCTAGTGAAGTTCTGCGGTGTCTTTCCTTGGCACCACCACGAGAACGAAGACGAGCTCTTTCTGGTCTGGCGCGGGACGATGCAAGTGGAGTTTCGGGATCGGATCGTCACGCTTGCACCCGGCGAGCTGTGCGTCGTCCCGCGTGGTATCGAGCACCGCACCCTCGCCGAGAGTGAGGCCGAGGTGCTTCTCTTCGAGCCCGCCGCCACCCGAAACACCGGTAATGTCAAGGACGAGATTTTTACCGCGCCCAATGGAGTACGTTTGTGAGTGAGGTTGTTGCTCTCACCCTCTCCCGAGCAGAGGCGCTTGTACTCTTCGATTTCCTGACACGCTTCAGCACCGATGGTACACTTACCATTCAGGATCAGGCGGAGGAGTGCGTTTTGTGGGACATGTGCTGTGATCTGGAAAGCATGCTGGCCGAGCCATTTAGTACTGATTATGTTGAATCTTTGCAAAAAGCGCGGGATGCTGTTCGGGACAAGGAAGGCTGACTTTCCATGAATCGTGAGTACCCATCGCACC
The DNA here is from genome assembly GCA_031387365.1 of Armatimonas sp. Taxonomy (GTDB): domain Bacteria; phylum Armatimonadota; class Armatimonadia; order Armatimonadales; family Armatimonadaceae; genus Armatimonas. Next base: position 16,855 of record JANNDD010000693.1, read on the forward strand.
TTGATCTGGAGTGGCTTGGTGTTGATCGCGCGGGATACATTGGCATTTTCACCACAGGAGGCAAGGGGCCAATACCCGAGGCATACTTGGAGGATGAATTGCTTCTCGATTCGTTGAGCAAATTTGTACGAGCACTGCCGGAGATCTGCGGTTGTCAACAAATTCCCAACATTGCGCAACCCGCTGATGACTTCATTGCTTTTGCACGACGAGGTTTATTCGCTTTCGATTGGGCTGATGTGCATCGGACTACCGAATTTGTCGGTATGTATGAAGTTGAGGTACGACCTGATGTCCCACTCAAACTAACTGAGTGTGCTTTGCCAGCGGATTTGCGGACGTTTCTTGCCCAAGTGACGAGTTTTTCCATGGACTTTAGCCAATTCACTGTCGATGTGTATAGAGCGCTGAAATGTGTTAGGCCACATCAGAACTCGTCATAACTTCAGGGGGCACCCGACTCTCCTTGATTGTCAGTGCTGGAATCTGTTATCATTCCTGCAAGCTTTCGATGGGGAAGCGTGAAGGAGCTAGGGTAGATGGGTTTGGATGCGTTTCTTTTCGACGATGCGGCGATGCGCGATTTTATCGTCAATGGCTACTGTGTGCTGAAGGTGGATCTTCCGCCTGCGTTTCATACGCAGGTTTTTGAGAAGACGAAGAAGATTC
>JANNDD010000708.1:0-3759 GCA_031387365.1 Armatimonas sp.
GGATTGAGCCACAGATAGAAGTTATGGCCCATCGCGAACATATTGTCGCCGTTGGATGTCACCGCCGTGGCGGCTAAGAACTTCGCGAAGCCTTCGGTGTCCAGAAAGTCGCCGATCTCTTTCTGGAACGTTGCTTCGTCAGACTGATGCACGAGCTTGGCAAAGGCGATCAGACGCGCTTTCTCTTGTGTGGTCGGTTTGCCTTTGGGATCGTAGCCTTTCTCGTAGCGCGCCCAGTCATCCCCGAGGTAGGTTATACCGCCACGTGCCCCCTCGGGCTTGAGGAGCATGCCATCCCCTGTGCCGAAGTACTCCTTCAGAAAACTCGAGTCCACTTGCTGCGCCAGGGTGTAGAGCCCTAGGGATTTTTCTTCGCCCGCCAGTGTGAGAGATACTTTTGCCAGTGAGGTGCGCGGCGAGGGTAGGCCCATTCTGCGAAAAATCTCGTAGGCAAGTGTCTCCCGAATCTGGGTGCGATCTGAAAAGTTGTTGTTCAGGTTGAGCTTAGTGACTCCCTGATGGCTTTGGGCCTTCACGTACTGGTTGAAATCAATCTTAAAAGGCCGCTTGAGGCCGCGTGAGCTGCTCATGTAGCTGGAGTTGCCCTTGAAGCGCAGCCCGACCACATAGTCCTTGCCGTCCACCGTGACCGAGGACTTAATTTCCGGGAACTCCATGCCCATGCTGCCGGGAGCACCGGGCTGCCCCCGCGAGGGGGTCATGCTGTCCCACTGCTCCTGCGTGAGAGCAAGCTGAATCGTATGCACCTGCGTCGGTACAAAAAACGTCGCGCCCGTCTTATCTTGCGCAATCGCCGATGGATCCACCAGTGCCACTAGTGCGGCTAGGGTGGTGAGAGAGTACAGAGAGTTCATGCCTGGCAGTTTAGTTCGGCAAGATTAAGAGATCATGAAGCTTTGCTTGATTCGAAAATCTACTTTCCGCGACGGCGTCCCAGGAGTCCGAGCAGACACAGAAAGAGTGTCGCCGGCTCGGGGACAGTGATCTGTTGGGCAGTCAGTGTGGTTGGTGTGGTGATAATCCCCAAACTGGCGAAGGTCGTTGTGGAACTCGCGGAGAATGCTCCCCCGTTGTAGTCCTGGTTGATGGAGTTCCCCTGCTGCGAGGTCGCGATAATAAACCCGAGCGTGGTGTCCTGGTTGATCGAGATCGGGGTGGGGCGTCCGCTTCCCGTGGTGTTGAGGTTGTCCACCAGAGCCTGGAAGGGGATTGAGAAGCTCAGGAAATAGTCCGTTCCTCCCCCATCTACGTCGAAGTTGGTTCCCGTGTAGTTGGCCGCGCCCACAGCGGCCCAGTCGTAGTTACTGGCTGTGTGGATGTAGGGAGAGGGGCTCAGGTCGGTACTGACAATTGAGGTGGTGCTCGGGGAGGTATTGCTGCCTGTCCCGGGGTTCCGCAGCACATTCTGTGCACTGCTTCCCTGGCGGTTCACCCCCGCGAAGATATCAATGGCACCATCGCTATTTGCATCAATCCCTACCCAGACATAGCCGCTGTAGTTGGCGGACTGGCTATCTTCAGCCACCCTGATGCGAAAGTAGATGGTGCCATCCGTAAGGCTTCCCGCGCTTGCTGGGTCGAACGCCGTGTAAGCACTGGGCACCGTAGAAGTTCCCACCAGATCAGACTCACGCTGGCCCGTCTGCTGGTCCACCGAGGGATCCGATGAATTACCCCCACTGTACTGGATCGCTTTCCACAGGCTTGTGGAGCTAGAAATGAGCTGTGCGTGAGCGGAGAGAGGAAAAAGAAAAAGCGTCAGGGTAAGGTAAATTCCCCGAATTGGAATATTTTTGAAGGACATACCATAGTTATTGGTTGTTTTTAAACTAAGTTTAGTAAAACAAGTATTTCTACCTTATTGTCTGCTCCCCGAAGCTGAAACGGAATGGCCCGTCTCTGGCTGGACCTTGATCGCCCGCACGGATCGCCCCGATGAACCGGGGCGATCCGTGCGGGCGAGTCTACCGGCTCGAAGCCGCGAGTGTCGCCTTCACGGTGCGTGTCTGCTCGCCGCGCTTAATGATAATCTCCACGACATCGCCGGGCTTGTAGTCCCCGAGCGCGAGGGTGTACTCCTGAACATTTTTGATAACCCGTGCGCCAAATTTGACGATAATATCGCCCTTTTGCATTCCGGCTTTTTCGGCAGGAGAGCCCGGACGAACCCCATCGAGCTGGACACCCTCGCCTTCATAGCCGTAGGCGGGAATCGAGCCAAGCGAGACACGGAAGCGAGCGGGCTGCTCCTGAACCACGGTGATCTGTGTAAAGCCAGGCCGGTTGGGCGCGTCGGCGATTGCTTGGGCGGCACGCGCAACCAGCGCGAGCACTTTTGCCTCGCCCGGATAGTTGATCTTGTCGGCGGTGTCACTGGGGCGGTGGTAGTCGCCGTGTAGGCCGGTGAAGAAGAACAGGACAGGAATCTTGGCATTGTAAAACGACTGCTGATCACTCGACCCAAAGCCAGACTCGGAGCGAGAGAGTGAGAACTTGGCGTCCGCGTTGAGCCTATCGAGAAGCGGGTTCCACTCCGGCGCGGTTCCGCTGCCCACGGCGATGAGCTTGTCGCTGTCTAAGCGCCCAATCATGTCCATATTGACCATCGCGACGGTTTTCTCAATCGGAATGAGCGGGTTTTTGACGTAGTGCGCACTGCCCAAGAGCCCTAGCTCCTCGCCGGAGAAGCACATAAACAAAATCGAGCGCTTGGGGCGGTTTTTCGAAAAATACGCCGCTAGCTCTAAAACGCCTGCCGTCCCCGACGCGTTGTCATCCGCGCCATGGTGAATCGCGGGAGCCTTGCTCTCCGCCAGTGAGTGCGTCCCGCCTAAGCCTAAGTGATCCATGTGCGCTCCAATCACCAGAACTTCGTTCTTGAGCATCGGATCTGAGCCTTCGAGTAGCCCCAGAATATTGGCGCTCGTCTTGCTCTGCTTCCTAACTTCGGTCTGGAGAGTTGCGGTGAGTGGAGTATTTTTTGCCTTCCACGCCTCCACCACGCTCTTACGCACGATCGCAATCGGGAGTCCGGCATCAGTGCCGTCGCCTTCCTCAAAACGAAGTGCGGCATCTTCTGCGGACGCCACGATCAGCCCCGCTGCGCCTTTCTCGCGAGCGACAATGGCTTTCTTGCGAACCCCACCCTCGCCGCCCGAGAATGCAACGGCGATTTTGCCCTTCACGTCTTGCGTGTATTCCAGCCCCTCGCCCACAAAGACCAGCTCACCGGTGACTTCCCCGGAGGTGGATGTCGAGAGTGGCGACGGTTCAAAGGTCTGACCGGCGGCGTAGCGCCCAAAGCCGCTGACTTGAAGTCTATTCTTGCTCCCCTGCGCCACTCCAGCGGGAAACGAAAACGGCTGGAAGTAGCCTTTGGGGGCAATCGGCTTGAGCCCCGCCTTCTTAAACTGCTCCGCGATATACTTCGCCGCCGCCTCGTTGCCACGCGTCCCCGAGCCGCGCCCCGCGAGCGCATCGGAGGCCAAGTACGTCACATGGTTCTTGACGGAGTCGGGTGAGAAAGTCTGTGCCGAGGCAAATGAGCCCAGCGCAAGTGTCAGCGCCAAGGAGAGAGAGAAGCGTTTCATGGATAATATTGTACCCGGCGGCTTTGCTGATAAAATACAGCCATGACACTGAACGTTGAAGTTGAACCGGCCCTAGAGGATTCCCTGAAGCGCATTGCCCTGCGTGATGGTGTCTCCGTCGAGACCGTCGTGCAACGGTTTCTAGAGC
>JANNDD010000714.1:0-12253 GCA_031387365.1 Armatimonas sp.
CTAGCATCCTCGCCGTGGCTCTCGTGCAGGTTAGGGCCAAAATCAGCAATCAGCATCCAACCCTGTTCCAGGTCAATCGCGAGGGGTTGAGGAACGCGACCCGGAAATCGCTCGGCAAGGCGCTGCGTCACGAGCGGCTCGTTGGCAAAGAGTGTCTGGTGCGGATTCGTGGCCTTGAAGTAGACAACGCCTCGCCCCGTCTCCGCCCGAATCACGCACGAGAGGCTCCAGGACTTCCGCTCTTTCCAGGAGTGCAGCCCCTCGGCGTGCTCCGCGATCCAGGCAAGCGCCGCCTCCAGCCAGCCCGCAAATCCCCAGGGAACACGCAACCGATGCGGCTCGTGCACTTCACGAGGAAGTTCGATTTCGTCTATCCAGAGTGCATCCTCGGGGCGAGACCCCTCAGCAACCAGTATAACTTCCTCTTTGGTGGCGTGCGGTATACAGCGCCGGTGCAAGGGCAGCTCATGAACGGACTCTGCACCCTCTCGCACCAGCTTCCACCAGCGTAGGCTCTGAGACTCCTGGCCAAAGCACGTGACGATCACTGCTCAGCGCGGAAACGAATCAGTGCCAGGCTTCCCAAAAGACCCGCGAGGAAAAGCGCGATGCTAGTCGTTCGAGCAATACCCTTGAGGACAACTGTCCCATCCATGCCCACGCTCTCGCTTGCCACAAGTTTTGCTTCACCGTCGGTAAGCTGCTGTTTCCAGTAGGCTGGATCATTTGCCTTACTCTTAGGATCGAGCCTTTGGCGTGCCTCACGAACCAGGCTTGACGCAGGAGCGCGGGCGTCGCGCTTCGCAGTCGCGACACCAATCAGTGCGCCAAACGCCACACTGACCAGAACCACGAGCGCCACAGGCCGGAGCACACGCAACAGCGATTTCGGAGACGCCACGGGCAAGCGCCCCAGCCGCGTGGCGGCAAAGAGCGCCCCCGCGCAGCAACTTAACGCAAAAAATAAGAGAATCACACGGAAATTATACCGCTATTTCTCCGCGAGCCAAGCATCGCGCAGCTCATTAGCGAACTTCCAGCACAGATCGCGGTTGGTGAAGACGACCAGGCCATCGCCCGTTTTTGGATCGGCCCAGCACTGACAATAGAAACCTTTCGCGTTTCCGCCCCGGTAGAGAAGCTTGCGCCCTCCAAAATCATCACAACCAAAGGCACTATTCTGCTTGCCCGCGGGTATCTCCGTGAGAAGCGGGGCGTATTTTAACTCCAGTAGCTTACTCTTACCCGAGGCCACTTTGAGAATCTCTCCAAAGGCGAAGCCAAACTCCGCTGGATCAGCCCAGAGCCCCGCCGCAGCGAGCGCCGGGTTGGCATTGGCTCCGCCCGGCCACAGCTCTCCCTCTTCGTCATAGCCCGCCGCAATCTCCTCGCCTTTAGGAAACGCCTCGTAGCGGCTACGAATCTCCGGGCCGAAGATACTCTTTACCACGCCCTGCCAGCTCTGCCCCGTGACATCCTCAATGAGCTTTTGCAAGACCAATATCTCCTCGGCGGAGTTTACGAACTTGCTCCCCGGCAGAAAATGCACGGTGGTGGGTGGGGTATTGGCAGGCGCTTCGCCGCGCAGGACTTGATCCAGCGTCGGGAGCTTGGCATCAGCAGAATAGCCCAGATACTTCTCCCACGTGAAGCCGCTTGTCCCAGAGAGCAAGTGCCGCAGAGTCACGGGCTGCTGCTTGGTAAACTCGTTCTCCGGCACCTTCCAGCTCTTGAGCGACGAGTTGATGTCCGTATCGAGCGCCAGCCGCCCCTCTTGCACCAGCCGTAGCGCCACGAGAGCCGCGATAGGTCGCCCCTGTGCGCCCGCCGGAAAGAGTGTCTTCTCTGTCGCGGTGCCATAGTGCTCGACTCCAGCAACCTCAAAGTTCTTGAGCCGCACCACCGTGGCCGCAGGGACTTTGTAGAACGCCATGCGCTCGGCAGTAGGATTTGTTTTGGGAGCGACGGCAGCTTTGGGAGCGGGATTTTTTGCCGCGATTCCCACCAGTGCGACACCGATCTCGACATTATCCGTAGCCAGTAGCGGCGAGAGCCCGGGCGCGACACCAAAGTCCGAGCGCTTGATCGTGAACTTGGTTCTGATCACCATCAGGTCGCCTTCCGTACGACCGTCGCGTTCTTTGGACATACCAGGCAAGTAGCGCACATCCAGTGGTATCGTCAGAGGCTTCGTAATGCCCCGCACTGTGAAATCCACCGCGACGATTCCCTTAAAGCGCCCTTTTTCAATCTCTTTACCACTCACTATCTTCTTGAGTTTGCAAGTCAAAGTGGGGAATTTCTTGCCTTCCAGTGCGTAACCACGCACGGAGTTGGCATAGTTTGGATTGCCAAACTGAATGCTCTCTACGGCAACGATAATTTCCCCCGTGGTCTTCTCTGGGTGCGCCAGGTCAAACTGAGCACTTCCCGTGATCCCCCCGGCGATTCCTGTCACGGGTTCAATGGGGGCATCCACGCAGATCGTCACCGTATTGGTTCCCTTGGGGTCAGCAAAGTCAAATATACGAGCGCTCGGTGTAGCGGGTGCAATCAGTAAAGCGGCAGTGGCAAGTAGTGGCATCATGGTTCAAGTTCCTTCTTGCCTTCTACTGGCAGCAGTGCCTCCAAATCTTTCGCACGTTTTGAAATTATTTTTTATTTTAGCCGCGTGAGATCGTTGGCGGCGTAAATGGCTTCGAGCCGGGCAGCGCTGCCTCGCGCTTCAAAGCGCACCAGCACGGCATCGCGCCCGTGAAAACTCAGTTGCTCCTGACCGGCGAAGCACAGACGGCTCTGCTCACTCCAGAATGCCTGGCCCTCGTCTGTGTGCATCAGCAGGCCCGCCACGGCGACAAAGAACGTCCGATGGCAGGAGTCGCACTGGGAGACGAAGCCAGGGGAGCCACCTGGCCAGCCCCGCCTGACATAGGCCTGTGCCCCACAGTGGACACAGGCGGCCTTGCCACGCTGTAGGCCCTCGGCTAAGTACGTCTGCCACCAGGAGTTCACGCGGCGCAGCCCCACGCGAAAGCCATTTGCGCCCGCCAGCACACGCTCTGCGGGAAGCGGGGTCACTGTCGTGGATAGACCAGCGAGAGGCCGCCGCGTCTTGTCACAGTCTGGGCAGCGGAGCGCAAACGCATTCGCAGTCAAACAGCCCTCCATCTTGCGATCGCCACAGCGCAAGCAATAGATCAGGGTCTGCTGCCAGCCCTCAGCGGCTTTACTGGAGATCAGACCATGCACCAGCGCCGCTTCGGACTGCTCACGTGCCAAGACACTCTCCAGGGCAGCCCGTGCCCGCAGGAGCCGTAGCGAGGTGGCGTTCTCCGTGAGCCCCCACTCCTCCGCAACCGCACTCACAGATTTCTCATCCAAATAACGCGCGATGAGTAGTTTTCGGGTCGGGGAATCAAGACGAGCAAATGCCGCTTCCAGTACACCGCCGCGCTCACGGGTAAGAAGCGCAGTGAGGGGGTCGTCGTCGCTCAGCCCGACCAAATCCTCGTCCAGCGGCGCACTCCGCCGCTGACGAGAGATACTCTTGCAGAGCATCCGGGCGATCCCAAAAACATAGGCCACCGGATCTCGGGCGTCGAGCTTATCTAGGGCAATGAGCAAGGCTTCCTGAACGATGTCCTCCGCTTGCTCGACGTCCCCCAGCTGACGCGTGCAAAAACGCAGGAGCGGCGGTCGTAGCTCAGACAGAGTTCGTTCGGAGAATTCCAAAGTGAAAGTCCCAACAAAAAGCCCCACGGGAAAGTTCCCACAGGAGAGTTAGTCCGTCGTAGCTCGCAGCTCTTGTAGACGTTCCAGTAGAACCTTGCAATGGGGAGCACGTTTACAAACAATATTACGATCTAGTATTTTCAAAATACTAGGCAAGTGCTTCGTTTTACTATATTTCCCCTTATCGGTTCTCTCCGTCGCTCTGTTCATAGACTCAGCAATTTCTGATTTAGATATTTCTTCAACGTTAAATGTTTTCGGTATATTACCGAAGTTTTTACCATAATATTCCGCAAGTTTCTCAGGATGCGCAATTAACCAAGATTCCACACATTGAGCCATAAAATGAAGATGATCATCAGTGACATCTTTGGGTTTTTTCCATTGATCTTGCTGATAATTTAGCACATGAAGCCAGCGTGGTTGACCTTCTTGAAGCGAAATCTCGGAATCTACCAGTAATAAATAAATTCGTCCAGGTTCTTCTTCCAAGGCATTACAAAATTCGTCATAAGCATCTTTTCGAGAACCACAGATTTCAATTCTGACCGCATCGGATAACCCTAAAAATGTATGAAATGCGTCACGCATCCGAGTGAGATCCGTTCCTTTCCCATGTCCTTTTGGGGCTCCGCCTTCGACAAAAATTGTCACTCGCTTCAATAAAGTGTCCCCCCGATAGCCCCACGAAGCCAAACCTCACCTAACGACATTTCGTCCTGCTGCAACCATTTTTTTAGACGCTCAGGGTTCGGTCGTTCGATTGTCGTACCTTCTTCAGCAGTATGCTCACAGACTAAAATCGCTTCAGGATCAAGATCCCCAATCGCGGAAACAAGCAAATCAGAGTGTGTCGTAATGATGAGTTGAGTACGCTTTGATGCCTCTACTAGAAGTTCCGCAATCATTGGCAAAACATCAGGATGAAGTCCTAGTTCCGGCTCCTCGATACAAATCAGCGGTGGCGGCGTCGGGTGACAAAGAATAGTCAGTAAACAAAGAAAACTCAGCGTCCCATCCGAGAGCCGAGACGCTGGAACATTCATCAGCCGATTTCCAACTCGCTCTTGAAAGAACACCTGCGCACGCGGCCCAACCAACCCCATATAGAACTTCTCCACACGCGGATAGAACCTTTGGAGTTTGTCCAGCAACAAAGCCTCAATGCTTATTTTGTTATTCAATTCATGAAGCACAACAGGTAGATTGTCAAATTGCTCCGAGAGGAAGTCAGAAGCAACATCTATTGATTGTGGGTTCCGAAGAAAATTCCTATCGCCATGTGGTCTTTCTGAATATATTTTAATTTTAGTTAAACTGCTCTGCAAAGCAGCAATACCTTCCTGAGAATCGCGATACTGAGAGAGCACACTTTTTCTTTTATCTGATAAAGAGTTTGAAACCACCAAATCTCGCTCTACCCGACCATCAAATACTTGATAATTAAAACCAGACCTAGAAATCACAATTCCTCCTTCCAAAGTCTTAATAATTTCAGTATCAATGGTCATTTCATTATATGTTTTTTCAAACATCAAAACATAGACTATCTTCTCATCAAATGAAACTATCAGGCTAATATTCTCGGTAGCATTGCCTGACCAAAACCAATCATCAGGCTGATTGGCAGATTTCCAAAACTGGGAAACGTCATCGGGGATTCTCTGCAAAATCCGAATGGCGCTGAGAAAGTTGGATTTCCCGGAGCCGTTTGGGCCAACCAAGACATTGAGTGGTCGGAGGGAGACACTTTCCGACTTGGGGCCGAAGGAAAGCAGGTTATTGATTTGCAGAGATTTCAGCATGGCTTTTCACACTTTACAAGACAAACGGCCCACGACAGAATTGTCGTGGGCCGTTTCGTTTTTGGGATCGTGCCCGCTTACAGAGTACGGCCTTTTTCGATTGCCTCTTCGATGGTGCCGACCATGTAGAAGGCTTGCTCGGGCAGATCGTCGTGCTTTCCGGCGAGGATCGCGTCGAAGGAGCGGACGGCATCCTCGCGGCTGACGTACTTTCCGGCGATTCCGGTGAAGGCTTCTCCCACGTAGAAGGGCTGGGAGAGGAACTTCTGGATCTTACGAGCACGAGAAACAATCAGTTTGTCCTCGTCGGAGAGCTCATCAATTCCAAGAATGGCGATGATGTCCTGAAGCTCTTTGTAGCGCTGGAGGATGGACTGAACCCCACGGGCGACGCGGTAGTGCTCAGCTCCCACGATAGCGGGGGTCAGAGCGCGGCTGGTGGAGGAGAGCGGATCCACGGCGGGGAAGATTCCCTGGGCCGCGAGGTTACGCTCCAGAACCGTGGTCGCATCCAGGTGCGAGAACGCGGTGGCAGGAGCCGGGTCGGTGAGGTCGTCGGCGGGTACGTAGATCGCCTGCACGGACGTAACCGAGCCCTTGCGGGTGGAGGTAATGCGCTCCTGGAGGGCCCCCATCTCACTGGCAAGTGTCGGCTGATAGCCCACGGCGCTGGGCATACGGCCCAAGAGCGCGGACACTTCAGAACCCGCTTGGGTGAAACGGAAGATATTGTCAATGAAGAGTAGCACATCCGCGCCGTCAACATCGCGGAAGTACTCGGCCATTGTCAGGCCCGAGAGCGCAACGCGAAGACGAGCTCCGGGCGGCTCGTTCATCTGACCGAAGACCATGGCGGTCTTGTCAATAACGTGCGCCTTTTTACCCGAGGAATCGGTAAACTCGGCCTCGGACATTTCCAGCCAGAGGTCGTTGCCCTCACGAGTGCGCTCGCCAACTCCAGCGAATACCGAAACACCCGAGTGCTGAACCGCGATATTACGGATCAGCTCCTGCATGGTCACAGTCTTGCCGACGCCCGCTCCCCCGAAGAGGCCAATCTTCCCCCCCTTGAGATAGGGACAGAGCAGGTCAACGACCTTGATACCCGTCTCCAGAATCTCAGGAGCAGTTGCCAGATCCTCGAATGCCGGAGCATCGCGGTGAATAGGCCAGTACTCCGTGGCATTGGCAGGGCCGCGCTCGTCAATGGGACGACCGAGGAGATTGAAAACGCGCCCTAGCGTGGCGGGGCCTACGGGGACAGAGATAGCCTGCCCGGTGTCAATTGCCTCCTGACCACGAACGAGCCCATCAGTGGAGTCCATTGCCACTGCGCGAACCACATCATTTCCCAGATGCTGAGAAACCTCGACGATCAGATCGTCGCCGTTTTTGATCGGGATGCGGATTGCGTTGAGAATTGAAGGAAGTTGCCCCGGTTCAAACGCGACGTCTACCACGGGACCCTGGACCTGGACGATCTTGCCTGTTGCCATCGTATACCTTTATGTCTTAAGCGAAAATTTGAGTTTGTGAAAACCGGTACAGTTTACCCGCATCCACTGAATGTTTCAAGCAGGTACGCTATCTCGTTTCCGATTCCCCTGCAAACTCGACAAGCAGTTTCCTCTGCTCGGGAGTATAGACCGCCTGCTCTTCCTCTTTAAACTTTACAACAAGGGGAGTCAGTTCCGCTATTTTCTGCTTTGAAATCTGGTCAATAGCTTTCTTAACTTTAGGATCAAGTGGCTTATTCTCACGCGTACTTGCCATAACAGCTGCCTGATAAGGTGAAGTAAGGGCACTGAATTTATTGGTTATTCGGGTGAGGTCACGCTCGTGCTGACGGCGAATCTCGCGAATTTTCTGAGTTTGCTCCGGGGTTAATTTTAGTGTTGCCTGAAACGCCCGTCTAGCATCCACCTTCTGCCTCACAACAGGGAGAACCTGCGCAGGCTCTGGCTCTTTTTGACATCCTAACAGTACTGCGCAAAATCCTAAAAGAGAAAACGGGATCACACCTATTTTTTTCACATGACCTACTTTCTAGTTTCCCTGCGAACCCATTTTTTTCTGGGACGCAGGAACCTAGCTATACTATCCCACTCAAAATATCTGCCGCCCTAACACGTTGGGTATAATGGCCGCATGCCATCTACCCCGCTACTGACGGGCGTTGGGCGCCGTCCTGCCTTCCATGTCATGACCAAGCCCATCGGCCCTATCTGCAACCTTGACTGTCGCTACTGCTTTTATCTGGAAAAAGAGGACCTCTACCAGAGTGAGCGCAAGCAGCGCCCGTCGTGGGAGATGCCAGAAGAAGTACTTGAGAGCTATATTCAGCAGTACATTGCCAGCCAGAGTGTCCCAGAGATCAGCTTCGCGTGGCAGGGCGGAGAGCCGACGCTTCTCGGGGTGCGCTTCTTTGAGAAAGTTGTGGCGCTGCAAAAAAAATACGCCGACGGCAAGACCATTCACAATGCCTTCCAGACCAACGGAACGCTCTTAGACGATGCGTGGGGCGAGTTTCTGGCGAGAAATAACTTTCTCATTGGGCTCTCGATAGATGGCCCGGCACACCTGCACGATGCCTACCGAGTGGACAAGCAGGGCCGCCCGACTTTTGAGCGCGTGATGGCGGGAATGAACGTCTTAAAGAAACACGCGGTCGAGTTCAATACGCTCACGGTGGTCAACCGCAAGAACTCCCAGGAGCCGCTCGCAGTCTATAAATTCTTACGGGAAGTCGGCTCCGGCTTTATTCAGTTTATTCCGCTGGTGGAGCGCAATCCCATTGCGCCGATTGAGACGCAAGGCGGCCTGATCCAGCTGAGCCTCGCCACACCCGCGCAGCCGGGGCAGCCACGCTCCCCCGTGACGGAATGGTCGGTGCGCTCTGAAGATTATGGTAAGTTCTTAAACACGATCTTCGATGAGTGGGTGCGCCGCGATATTGGCAAGACCTTTGTGCAGATGTTCGATGTGGCTCTGGGCAACTGGGTGGGAGCGGGGCCCAGCCTCTGCGTCTTTTCCGAGACCTGCGGCGCGGCGCTGGCGCTGGAGCACAACGGTGATCTCTACGCCTGTGATCACTATGTCTACCCAGACTACAAGCTGGGCAATCTGATGGAGACCCCGCTTGAGGAGATGGTCAACAGTCAGCAGATGGTCAAGTTCGGCAACGACAAGCGCGATTTACTCCCAAAGTACTGCCGTGAGTGCGATGTGCGCTTTGCCTGCCACGGGGAGTGTCCCAAGCACCGGTTCCTCAAAGCTCCCGATGGCGAGTGGGGGTTGAATTACCTGTGTGCTGGTTATCTGAAGTTCTTCAAGCATGTTGACCCCTACATGAAGACTATGGGTAGCTTACTGAAGGCAAGCCGTGCTCCCGCCGAGCTGATGGGAATGCTCCTCCAGCGAGAGACAGCGGAGGCGGCAAAGAGGACGCCGGGCCGAAATGAGCCCTGCACGTGTGGCAGCGGTAAAAAATATAAAGTCTGTTGCTTGCGACGTTAAACCGGCGGGAAGGATTATCTCCCTCCCGCTCTACTCCGAGCTCACCGACGAACAGTAGAACTAGAGCTTCGCGTCTATCAAGCCGGTGATCCCGACTCCGGAGACACGCCTCAGGGAGTCTAGATCCTTCACTTCGCGGCTCTCGACAGGAATCATTCCCTTGATGCGTAGCTGCATCCCAGCACGAGCGTCCGCCTCCACCTGCGCAATAGCACGGACTTTTTCCACCTGATCCCTCGGGCCAGTGATCTGGGCCGCCCCCGCGTATGTCCCCTTACCAATCGAGAGAATCGGCACGATCCGCGTCTCGGCGTCCTTTGTCGTTCCGCCAATCACTTTATTGACGGCTTTATTGATCTCGCCACCAAACTTATCTATGGCAAGAATAATCGCTCCGCCCTTCAGCAGCTTGTCAAACTGCGCACTAGCCTGAGGCGCAATCACAAGTCCGCTAAGCATCCCTACCGCAAAAATAGCCACTGGTAAACGTTTCATCTTATTCTTTCTCCTTCAACCTAAAATCCGAAACCTCATGAGAAAGGCGCGGCGGGTATCCCGCCGCGCCCTGTCCCCATCTGCTCCGCGCACTCATCGTCGAGAGCCGCTATGCCTCCCGGTAAACAGCCGCCAACTTTGGAAGCTGACCCAGGGCACAGCGCGATGGACTCAACCATTATACCTCGGCTTGCTCAAGTTTGTTCCTCAGTGCGAATTTTCACAGAGACCTCAGGAACTTAGCTTTGTTGGGCGATCCAGCGGTCAATGAGCTGGCGAGAGAGGGCATACGGCGGCGGCAGTTCGGGCAGCGCGGTGTGGTGGAACCAGGCGGCGTGGGAGAGCTCGGTGGGGTCGGGGGTGATCTGGCCGGACTCGTAGCGGCAGAGAAAGCCGACCATGAGCTGATGGGGGAACGGCCAAGTCTGGCTGCCGTCGTAGGTGCACTCGCCGACGCTCACTTGCACTTCCTCGATGGTCTCGCGGCGGCAGCAGTCCTCCAGCGACTCACCAGGCTCGACGAAGCCCGCTAGGATTGAGTAGCGATTGCCCCAGCCTTCTTTTTGCGCCAGCAGAATATTTCCCGCACCGTCGTGGACGAGAATCAAGACAGCGGGAGTGGCGGGCGGGTAGTGGTTGAAGCCGCAGGCCGCGCACTTCTGATTCCAGCCATCGTCGTTGTGCGTCGGGCCGCCGCAGGCCGGGCAGAACTTCGCATTTCTCTGCCAGCGGATAAGCTGCGATGCGTAGCCCGCCACGGTAGCTTCTTCAGCTGGCATGTGCCCAAAGAGCGCACGCAGCCCCAGGCGACGGATGCCCTCAGGCTCCACGGCATCGTCATCGGCAGCGAGGATTTGGGAATACGCGAGGCACGGCAGGCCGTCCAGTGTTCCGATAAAGAGCGCATTGTCGGGGGCACTATCTCCACGGAGCAAGCTCGCACCGTGGCGGTCGTGGTGGACAAGAAGCTCACCCTCAGCGACAAACGGCAAAAGCAGATACGGGCCAGCGGGCAACACACGAGGCTTGCCGGCGGGGTAGGCGCGGACGAACATGCGTCATGGTACCATAGCAAGTATGAGACAGACCCCGCTCTCTACCGGAGCCGATGTGGTGCTCGCCAATCACCTTGTGCCTGAGCAACCCACGGTATTTTTCTTTTACAAGCCCAGCAGCCTGCTAGAGCAGCAGTTCTATGAGGGTGTCCAGAAGCAGCTTGAGGGAAAGCCCGTTGCGCTTAAAGTCATTCATCTCAAGACGGGTGACGAGCCCATTGCCAAGAAAAACGAGATCACCGCGACACCGATGGCGCTGATCTTCGACCGCCGGGGCCGTCAGACAGGCAAGGCCGCCAACCCCGATGAGCTGATGAAGTTTATCCGTGCGGCCAGCGATGTGGCGCGTATTGACTGGGTGATGGACACAGCGGATCCGCACTTTGACGCTCTCAAGAAGCTAGGAATGCCCTTCAAGACGCCGCAGCAGATTCCGGGCATCATGCGTACCATGAGCGTAAAACCTGAGGCGATGGTGATGGTGCAGCAGCTTGCAGGGATGATGCACTTCTCCGATGGTGCTCTGACGCGTCGTCAGAAAGAGCTGGTCGCGACCTATGTCTCGGCGCTGAACCGGTGTAAGTACTGAGTGTCTAGCCATGGTGGTTTCCTGCGGTCGCAGGGACAAGATCTCAGTGATGTGGACGCAGTCGGGACGGGTGATCTCACCAAAGCCAAGGGTCTGGCTCCCAAGGAGC
Source organism: Armatimonas sp. (assembly GCA_031387365.1). Lineage (GTDB taxonomy): Bacteria > Armatimonadota > Armatimonadia > Armatimonadales > Armatimonadaceae > Armatimonas. The sequence goes on from JANNDD010000714.1 coordinate 11,302, forward strand.
GCGAGCTGCTCGGCTTTGTGAAGCGGCTAACCTTAGAGCCTGCCAAAGTATCAGATATTGATGTCGAGGCGCTACGGAAAGTGGGCTGGACCGATGAGCAGATCTTCGAGGCAACGTTTGACACCGCTCTCTTCGCCTTCTTCAACCGAATGGCCGATGCCTTCGGCCTAGACTACGACCCGCGCGGCTGGGCACCCCCAAAATAATCGCCGGTTGAAAACGGCGTCTAAGAGCCTCGCAGGCTCGGCTGAGAAATCGCTCCGCGATTGGGAATATCGCTAGTCGCGGAGCGACTTCTTGGCGGAACGCCCCTAAACGCCGCTTTCAATCGGCGGTTAAAACACAATATCCAAACAGGGCAGAGTCAGCACCAAGCGCTTGCCGTCACGGACGACGGTGAGCGCTACTTTTTGGCCCACATCTTTGTTCATACGTAGCCAAGTGTGAAACTGTGAGGCACTCATCTGCGGGAGAGTACTGCCATCCACAGCGACAATCACATCCCCGAGCCGCAAATCACCTTGCGATGCACGCCAGCGCTCGCCACTAAAGAGCAAACTAACTTTAAGCGCCAGGGTCTTGCTGCTGGGAATCGGCTCCTCCCAGAACCCAAAGAGCGGCGGGACAATCCCCTGCGACGGGCGTCTGGAAATATCATAGGCACGCCAGCCAGACGCAAGAGTGAGGCGCTTGCCGTTGAGAGAGACACTACGCGCGCTCTCGGGGAGCGCATCTAACGCAAACGAGAGATCCGCAGCGGTGATCAGCGGCTGTTTATCGAGCTGCGTGAGCCGCTCCCCCACCTTCAGGCCCGATTTTGCCGCCGGGGAGCCGGGCGCGATTGCCGTAATCTGGTTGTCCTCCCCAAGCGTCAGGCCCAGGACACTGGGCGGAGGGTAGCGGTAGAGCGAGAGTTTCTGAAACGTCCCGGTGCGGCGCTGCTGCTCAATCT
>JANNDD010000756.1:0-1004 GCA_031387365.1 Armatimonas sp.
CTTTCTCGGAGTACTCACTTTGATGAGCACAGGAATCGCTCCGTTCTTGAGTATCTTCCTGGGATTTGGTGTTGCTCTGACTGGGCTGGCGTTTCTCGGGGTGCTGGGGCTGCGGCTCTACATGATTTATTACTGCCGTACACAGATGAGTGCGATGAACAAGCGGCTCTATACCGCGCCGCTGGTCTTTACGCAGGCGGACCTCTCGCAGGATCCTGTGGCGCAGGGCGACATTGCGCTGCGGAAGCTCACCCAGGATATCGAGGCACTGGGAGCAAAGTGTGTCGGAGATGTCACGTCGTCGTCTTTGCCGACGGAGATGGGAGCGTTTTTACGGATCTTCTGCACCGACGATGGCACGGCACTGATGCTGATTTTGTTGCATCACAACAATCAGACTCAGGTACGACCGTCGAAGGCGAATTTCTTAATCCGGACGGAGCTGGAAAACGGCGGGCGCTGCGTGACAGTCAACAACGACGGGGGCTACCGCAAGCCGTTTCCTGGTCTCTCCGTGGTGGCGCGGGTCTTCACAAAGGCGCGGCACCCTGCGGATCTGCTACGAAAGCACCAGCACGTTCTGGCGCTCACCGAGCAGCGACAGGGTACTCGCCGTCGCCCTCTCGCGCCCCACGAAATCCTGGAGACTGAGGTGCTCTACCACGAACAGTTGCGCACAGTGATCCAGAAAGTCGGCTACTTTGGCTGGGGCGATGCCTTTCGGATGAGCTTCCAGAAACCACTGCTGCAATACCAGCAAGATGAGATTGACTGAGGGGACACATGAACACAGTGACGTGGCAGTGGACGACAGCCGACCAGGAGGCCTGGTACCAGCTCGCTCTCGACGAGCCGGAGTACCGGGATAAGTGCCGGAACTATCAGGCTGGCTGGGCGCTTGCGGGGGGCTTTCTGGCGCTGGTGGCTGCGATTGGCACGGTCTCACACTGGCTGTTGGCGCTGGGGATGACTCTGTGTGGTGCCGCCCTCGCGTTTGTTCTAGC
>JANNDD010000774.1:0-2835 GCA_031387365.1 Armatimonas sp.
GTCGCAGAAGGGCTTGAAGGTCATCACGGGCTCCATGGACGTGTTGGCCGGGTCGGTCTCGTTGCCGTGGTAGAACATCCGCTCGTAGGGCGCGGGCGGTAGATACGGCGCGTGCGGGTCCATGTGACGCAGAAACAGAAAGAACGGCGCGTCGCCTTTTACTAATTCGTCTAGCTCCGGGATCGCGACTTGGTTGAGGTTCTCGGCCTTGGGGCTGCGGCCCTCGTTCCAGCTTCCCCAGCCCGCGAAGTTCAGATATTTATCGAAGCCACGTGCGCTTGGGTTGCCGCTAAATCCCACACAGGTGGTCGTGTAGCCCGCCTCTTTCAGAAGCTCAGCCAGCGTCGGGACTTCGTCACGCAGCGGGCCTTTGTGCCGTAGCGCCACGACTTGCGTGGTAAAGACATCCTGCCCGGTCAGCATCGAGCCGTAGGCGCTGGTCGTCGGGATATGCGCACTGATATTGTGTTCAAACAGCGTCCCCTGCGCGGCGAAGCGATCCAGGTGCGGCGTCGTGTTTTTAGTGTAACCGTAGCAGCTCATGTGGTCGGCCCGCAGCGAGTCCACCGCGAGCAAGACGATATTAGGGTGTTTTTTCATAATTTCTCCTCCCCCCCATCCCCCGCCCGGCGGGGGGGATAAGAGGATTTTCCTTATTGTCCCCTCACAGTGCGAGGGTTAGAGCGGATAATTCATTGCGAGTCTTTTTCAAAATCCTTTGCCTTAAGAACGGCGAGGATACCACGTATCAGCGGCATTCCCAGAACCAAGAAGAGCCAGCGCAAAGGGGAATGTCGGTTTGCTTCGTAGCCAAAGTAACAGCCGACTAGCAAGCCTCCAAGTAATACAACGAGAATCACTTTCCCCAACGGGCTTATCCGTCCAGCAGTTGGTGAGCCAGGGTTTTGCTCATTGGAGGCATTCTCATCTGGTTTGTTGTATGTAACTTTAATCCAACCCATTCTCTTTCCTTTTCCTTATTGTCCCCCCGCCTGGCGGGGGTTAGGGGGTGGGTAAACTCACTCTCTTGCCCTCACGGGCGCTTTCGTAGGCGGCGAGGCACATCTCGGCGCTGATCTTGCCGTCGCGGGCGGTGATGGTGGGCGGGTTGCATGCAACTAAGTTGTCAATAAAGGGGCGCGGGATGGCTCCGAGGCGCTCGCCGTGGTTGGGCGGGAGCGTGTACTCGAAGTGCTCCCACTTGCCGGTGCTCTTGCGAAAGAGCTTGAGCGCGACGGCTCCGGGCGGCGCGTGCGTTACGGAGACGCCGTCGTCGTAGTTCTGGATAATCACGCCCTCGTCGCCGTAGATCTCGCAGGTGTTCTCGCCTGCCAGGGTCACGGAGGAGTTGAAGAGCACGCCCATCGCGCCAGACTCCCAGCGGTAGAGCGCGATTCCGGTGTCGTCGGGGGCGACTGTTGTGAGAATATTATCTATCTCCGCCATCACGCTCACGGGCTTGCCCATGATCCAGTAGAGAAAGTCGGCGGCGTGGACGGCATCATCAAAAAACATTCCGACATTGGCGATAGGGTCAACGTGCCAGGCCGTAGGGCCGGTCGCAATCGTGGGATTGAAGAGAAAGTTAATGCAGTGCCGCCGCCGCAGCGAGCCGATCCGCCCGACTGCGCCCTCGTCGAGCCACTTCTTGATCTGCTGGTTGAGCGGGTCGCAGCGCATCTGGAAGGCCATCTGAAAGTGGACGCCTGATTTCTCGACGGCGGCGATAATTCGGTCACAGTCCTCCAGCGTGGTCGCCATGGGTTTCTGGCAGAGAATATGCTTGCCCGCCTCGCACGCCGCAATGGCTAAGTCGGCGTGCTTATTCGTCTCACTGGTGATAATCACGGCGTCAATATCAGCGCGACTCACCAGTGCCTCGTAGCTTCCGACAAACTCCATGCCGTAGCGCTCGGCGGCCTCGCGGCCCCGTGCTTCGTTGTCGTCCCAGCACGCTACTAAGACAGCATCCTCGAAGGTCTTAATCTTGTTACAGTAAGCATGGATATGCCCGTGGGCAAAACTCAGAACACCGATTCGGATTTGTTTCATTTGGACTGCTCTGTACCTTGCGAGTATTCTACGTCAAAAGCCACGGGAGGAAATAGGCCGTCGCTGTCGAAAATATAGCACTATCTTGACTACTATTCCCAAGCGCATTCATGGACGCGAGATTTTTGGGGGTGGCCCGCTACCGCTCTATGTTCGGCGGCATCTCTTTACGGGGACACTCGCTCCCCATGACCATTACTTCCAGGAGGCTGTTCTGATCCTGAGTGGCACCGGGATTCACCGCACGGTTCAGGGCGATACCATCCTTCAGGCAGGTCAGGTGCTCTTCCTACGGCCAGGAACCTGGCACACCTATCTTGACTGTGAGGCGCTTGACTACGTGAACTGCTGCTTTGGCACCGAGCTTCTGCGCAGTGAGCTACGTGGCATCCTCGACGAACCACTGCTTGCCCGCACGGGAGAAGTGACACTGGAGCCAGACGATCTTGACATTTGCCGGGGCGCATTAGAAGCAATAGAAGTGTCGCGCAGTGCGCTGGAGAAGCTGGGCTACCTGCTTGTCTTTCTAGCACGTCTTGCCCAACGCATCCCCAGTACGCCCACGGCAATCCAGCCACACTCGGGCACGGTGGCAACTAAATCACAGATGGAAGACGCGCTGGCGCACCCGTGGACACTGACCGAGCTTGCCGCTATCGCTTGCCTGGAGCCGACGTACTTTGTGCGCCGCTTTCGTGCCGACACCGGCCTGCCGCCCATGGTCTGGCTCGCCCGCCTACGCGCCGAGCGTGCCGCGACGCTACTTCTGCAGACTGCTCTCTC
>JANNDD010000788.1:0-3014 GCA_031387365.1 Armatimonas sp.
GCCTCGGCGCAGATTTCAAGCAGTCGCGCCACGGGAATATCCCGCAGGCACGTGCGCGACGGCTTGCGAAGATCACGGCGAATAACACCCGCATTGACCTGACCGACGTGGGCAACGAGCTCGCCGCTCTTGACACTCTTAAGCTCCGCCTTCTCCAGGCTCTCATAAACTTGGCCCCGACGCAGGGTCGGCAGATACGGCAATGACATATTTGGATTCCTTTGATGTTCTGGCCGATTGGAACGGCCAGACTGGAGAGCCTGTGGCTACAAAGGCCGTTCCGGCCATACAAATTCTATGGGCGGCACGCCCTTGGTAGCGCGAAGCGCTCTCCAGTCCCCCCGCTCTAACCGGGGGGACTACTTCCCACCCACCGCCGTAAGATGACTCAGCGTGCGCAGATAGAGTGTTTTTTCACCAAAGGCGGGGGTGGCGTTGGTGATCTCGCCAAGCTCATGGCGGCCCAGCACCTTGAAGGTCTTCTCAGCGGCGATCACGATTAGCTCGCCTTTATTGCTCATCGCCCAGAGCTTCCCTTCACAAAACACAGGCGAGCCGTAGAAGTTCCCGCCCACACGCTCCTGCCAGATTGTCTCCCCCGACTCGGGCTTTACGCAGTTGACGATTCCCCCATCGCCCCAGAGAAAGAGCAGATCGTTGGCATAGAGGGGGCACGGAACGTAGGGCGTGCCGCGCGTTAGCTTCCATGCAACCTCCGGCTTTGCGCCACTCGTGCCGGGCTTCAGCGCCACAAAGAGCCGGCTTCCGTTGCCCACGCCTGTTCCCGCGAAGATCAGCCCGCCTGCCGCGACCGGAGAGCCGACGCAGCGGTAGGTAAAGAGCCCTGGGGTTTCCCAGAGCACTTTTCCTGTCTTGGCCTCCACACTCGTGATGCCCTGTAGGGTGCTACAAAAGAGAAGCTGCACGGGAGCCGTGGGTGTCGGCTGGTAGAGCATCGGCACGGCGTAGGGCGCGTCTTTGCTAGGCCGCTTCACCTCCCAGCGCGTCTGGCCGGTTTTGACATCTAAAGCCAGCAGGCTCCCCGGCGCGTTCTCGGGCTCGCGGGAGAAGATCAGGAGCCCGTCGTGGAGGATGGAGGCTGATCCGCCCCCATGCTGGGTGGGAAACTCGCCAAAATCACGCCGCCAGACCTCTTTTCCCGCGAGTGTGTGCGCCACGACCACAAAGCTCTCCGGCGCGGGCCACGTCGAGTAGACCCGCTCTTTATCCACCGTGGGCGTCGCGCTCGCTGCCGTGTTCAGCTCGTGGGTGTGGTATGCCTTGTAGTCAAAGCTCTGCCGCCAGCGCTCTTTTCCCGTCTTGGTATCCAGGCAGATCAAGTGCCGCTTGCCCGTCTCCCGCTGCGCCGCCGTCACAAACACCGACTCGCCCATCAGCACCGGCGAGGAGTGCCCCTCACCAGGAAGCGTCGCCTTCCAGCGAATGTCTTTGTCGGTATAGTCCGCCGCGACTCCCGTGGGTACCCCGATCCCCGTGCCATTGGGTCCTCGAAACCGTGTCCAGTCTTGCATGTGCTCATTTTACCTGAGATGCTATACTGCTCCCACTATGTCAACCGCATTCCTCATCCCTCTTGTTCTTGTCGCGCTACTCAGCGGGGCGGTACTTCTCTTCCGGTACATGAGCAAGCAGGGCGAGAAGATCGTCGCCGACCATGCAGCCCATCTTGCGCGGTGCAAGTCGGCCAAGGCCCGCGTGCTTCAGCTGGGTAAGTCCGTTTCCCAAGTACGCAACGGCACCGTCACGCTCAAAATTCGGCTTGAGGTACAGCCCTCCGATGCGCCTCCCTATGAGACCAATACTGTCTGGGAGGTGCCTCAGACCGCCTTGGTTCAGCTCCAGCCCGAGCAGGTTGTCCCTGTCAAGATAGACCCCGACGATCCCCAGCGCGTCTACCCCACCCTCAGCGGCGCACGCTTCTCCGAGATCTACTGGAGCGCCTGGGTGCAAAAAAACAAAAATAAGTAGCCATGACAATACGGACAGATAATTTAACCGGCCCTGAAATCCACCAGCTCCTACAAGAACATCTCACCGAGATGCGGGCAATCTCGCCGCCAGAGAGTACGCATGCCCTCGATCTTGAAGGACTGCGCAAGCCCGAGATCACGTTCTGGACGCTCTGGGAAGGCGAAGCGCTCGCGGGCTGCGTCGCGCTCAAAGAACTCACGCCCACGCACGGCGAGCTTAAATCCATGCGCACAGCGTCGGCGTTTCGGCGACGTGGTGTGGCAGCGCGGCTCTTGGAGCATGTTCTTGATGAATCTCAGCGGCGCGGCTACCAACGCGTCAGCTTAGAGACCGGCTCGCAGCCGTTCTTTGCACCCGCCCACCAGCTCTACGCACGCTTCGGTTTTGCGCCCTGCGGCCCGTTTGGCAGCTATCAAGAAGACCCCAACAGCATTTTTATGACAAGAAAATGCTGAACCTTTCCGGGTTACCCTACCCCCTCCTAGTAACGAGCTATGAAGCTACCAACAGATCTCCTAAAATCCCTTGTGGGCTCCTGGGAAGGCGCCTGCCGTACCTGGTTCGAGCCGGGCAAGCTCGCCGATGAATCTCAGGTCAAGGGCACGATCCACCCTCTACTAGGCGAGATATTCGTTCGTCATGAGTACGAGGGAATGATTCAGGGCAAACCACGCCATGGAGACGAGACCATTGCGTTTAACTCCGTGACGAAGAAATTCCAAGTCTCCTGGGTGGATGATTTTCACACGGGCAACGCGATCCTATTCTCTGAAGGCGACGCGATGGCCAACGGGTTTGTCGTGAAAGGCCACTACGATACCGGCCCAGGCACCCCACAGTGGGGCTGGGATACCGTCTTTGAGGTCATTGACGCAGACCATCTCACGATCACCGCCTACAATGTCACACCAGAGGGGCAAGAGGCCAAAGCCGTGGAGACTATCTACACTAGAATAAAGCCGTGACGATAATCTCGTTTGCCATAGAGATATAATTAGCCCATGCGCTCTTTTATGGCCTCG
>JANNDD010000797.1:0-2412 GCA_031387365.1 Armatimonas sp.
GCTCTACAACGATGCCAATGACTACAATATTCTGGTGCAGGGCGGCGAAGTATCGGGCTTTATTGATCTGGGCGACATGGTCGAGAGTGCGCTCATCAACGAGCTCGCCATCGCCGCCGCCTATGCCTTAATGGGCCAAGCCGCGCCACTCGATGCGGCTTGCGCACTTGTGGCTGCGTACCACCAGACCCTCCCTCTCACCGAGGACGAGCTCGCCGTTCTCTGGACACTGATCCAAGCGCGGCTGGCGGTGAGCGTGGTAAACAGTGCCATCGAGCGCACGGCGCACCCGGAGAATACCTACCTGGCCATCAGCGAAGCCCCCGCCTGGGAGCTACTCGCACGCATAGCTGCGATCTCTCCTGCAAAAGCGCACTACGCCCTACGCGCCGCCTGCGGCTTTCCCACCCACCCCGATACCGCGCCTATCGAAGCGTGGCTCGCCGCGAACACGGCGGCGTTTGCCGCCGTTGTCCCCATTGATCCCCGTACCCAGCCCAGCGCTCTGATAGATCTCTCCGTGGGGAGCCTAGAGCTGGGCGGCGGCGACTGCTGGAGCGCCGACGAGATCGAGGCGATTCTGGCGACCAAGCGCCGGGAGTCGGGCGCGGAGCTGATTCTAGGGCGGTATTTGGAGCCGCGTCTGCTCTATGCGTTTCCTGCCTTCGACCAGCCGGGTTTGGAGCGCACGGAGCACCGGACGGTTCACCTCGGGGCCGATCTTTTCTTGCCGCACGGCACGCCCGTCTTTGCGCCACTAGCCGGAACCGTTGTCTCGGTGGTGGACAATACGGGCGCGGGCAACTACGGCCCCACCGTAATTCTGGCGCACCAAGCCAGCAAAACAGACCTAACTTTCTTTACGCTCTATGGGCATCTTGATCCCGCGTGCCTGGCAAGTCTCCGTGTCGGGCAGGTTATTGAGAGAGAGCAGTGTTTCGCGGTGCTGGGCCGACGTGAGCACAACGGGGGCTGGCCGCCGCACCTGCACTTTCAGGTTGTGCTGGACTTGCTGGGCTGTGAGGGGGATTTTCCTGGAGTCGCCCGTTCCGCCGAGAGAGCGCTCTACGCCGGAGTCTGCCCTGACCCGAACTTAATTCTCGGGGTGCCCGGTGGAATCAGCGGTGAGCCGGAGGGCAACGCGTCGCTGCTCACGCGCCGCCACAAGAGCATTGGGCCGTCACTCTCGATCAGCTATGAGGAGCCGCTTCAGATCGTCCGGGGTTATAGGCAGAACCTCTACACCGCCGATGGTCAGGCGTTTCTGGACATGGTCAACAATGTCCCGCACGTGGGCCATAGCAACCCGCGTGTGGTGCAGGCAGCGCTGCGCCAGCTGGCGGTACTCAATACCAACAGCCGCTATCTCCATCCCTTGATGGAAGCCTACGCCGAGGCGCTTACCGCCACACTGCCCGCGCCGCTCTCGGTATGCTACTTTGTCAATAGTGGCAGCGAGGCCAATGAGCTGGCCCTGCGCCTCGCCCGCGCGGCCACGGCGCGGCGTGGAGCACTGGTGGTGGATGCCGCCTACCACGGCAACACGAGCCTCTTGGTAGACCTGAGTCCTTACAAGAACGAGGGCAAGGGAGGCAGAGGCGCGCCGGACTGGGTACAAAAACTCCCGCTCCCCGACCCGTACCGGGGGGCCTTCCGTGGCCCCGACTGTGGCCTGCGCTACGCTGCCCTCGCCGACGAGGTTCTCAGTGCTCTGGAAGAAGCCGGGCATCCCATCGGGATGTTTATCGCGGAGAGTATCCTAGGCTGTGGCGGCCAAATCGTCCTGCCCGAGGGCTACTTACGCGAAGTCTACCGCCAGGTGCGTGCCCGAGGCGGTGTGTGTGTCGCGGATGAAGTCCAGGTAGGTTTTGGACGCGCGGGGACGCACTTTTGGGCGTTTGAGCACCAGGGCGTTGTCCCCGATATCGTCACACTGGGCAAGCCGATTGGCAATGGCTGGCCGCTCGGTGCCGTGATCACAACACCCACTATCGCCGCCGCGTTCAACAACGGGATGGAGTATTTTAATACGTTTGGTGGCAACCCCGCCTCGCTTGCCGCCGGGCAAGCCGTTCTCAAAGAGATCGAAGAAAAACAACTCCAGGCCAATGCGCTCACGGTCGGCAATAGAATTCTAGACGGGCTACGTACGCTCCAGACACGCTATCTGGTGATCGGGGATGTGCGCGGCCTGGGACTCTATATTGGTGCGGAGCTGGTCAAAGACCGCATTACGCAGGAGCCGTTTGCCGCTGCCGCGTCGCATGTCGCCAATCGCCTCAAGGACTTCGGGGTGCTGATCTCCACCGATGGGCCCCACCACAATGTCCTCAAGATCAAGCCCCCGCTCATTGTCACTTTGGATGATGCGGATCAGCTCCTCACCGCACTCGACCGCGCCCTCGCCGAGGA
>JANNDD010000869.1:0-2160 GCA_031387365.1 Armatimonas sp.
GGGTCTAGGCTCCGGTGAGGATTGAAACGGGCGTGAGGTTCCCTAATCAACAGGATAGAATAGTAGCAGCATCAGGGTCGCGGCTTTGGTGCTGATTGAAACGGGACGTAGAGCAGTCCTTGCGGATGACACTCAGCAAAAGCCCTTCCCGTTACCGATCTCGACCTAGTGAAAAACTCCCGATGAGGAGCGCAATGCGAAGCTGGAGCCTGAACTCGGCAGCACTAGTAATGTGGTGACGAAAGGAAGAGAGTTAAATCATGAGTTCACTTACGATGACGATTGAGGTTTCCCCGGAGACCGCCCGGCGCGTTGCTGACGATCCAGAGGCGCTCCGCAAGGTTGCCAAGATGGTAGAGGATGCCTACGGTGAAGATTCGGATGATCAGTATGCCGACGATGACTATAAGTTTAGCCCTGAAGATATGGAAGCCATTCGGCAGGGTATAGAAGACAGTGACGCGGGGCGATTCAGTGACGGCCTTACCAATATGGCCCATAGATTTGAGAAGCTCAGACAGAGGCAGGCAGCAGCCTTAGCTCCTGAGAAGGCGGCATGAGTTCCCCTCTCTCTTGGGAGGAATCAGACAAAGCTGAAGTGATTGTGTCTGACATTCTCGACAAGCTAAACCCTGATGCCGCTGTGCGTTTTGGCATGGCTTACAGAGAGTGCCTTGACGCTCTCTGTCGAAAGATTCCCGAAGATATTGCGAACGGCTTTCCACCGACGCCCAACGAAGATGCTTCCCTTGCGATGTCGCGTCCCACCTACCGCGCTAAGTTCGAGACCTCCAAGAGACGCTCACGACTCTCCTCGGTCGGTGTCTGGTACATCGTCTTCCTACTGCTTGATGGAGACGGAGACCACGTTCCCGAAACCCTGCGAGTCGTCGCAGTTCGGCATGGAAGCGCCCCATCTCTGTGGAACGAAAACGAACGGAATGGTGAGATTAGCTCAAGTGAAGAGTGAGAACAACATTTTCATCGCGCCACGATATATTTCCTACTGGCTGCGATGTACCTGCACCGCAGGCAACAGACGGTAGCGCTCCTTCCATTGGTCGCTGTTGTGGGCTCGATTACTGTCCTGATTGTCCCGGTTCTTGATCTCCACCTGCCGGGTCTGCTCATCCCAGCGCTTTCTCTCTGCCTCCTCCGCAGGCGGTAGGTGGAAAAGAGCCGTCATCGAGGCGAAGCGCCCTGGTTCGCGCTGGGCAAGAGCATACCCAAGATCTAGCCCCCGCTGAAAAATCCCCTTGGCCTCACTTCCCGGACGCTGCCCATTGCCCGAAAACGAGCCGTAGCGCTTCGTGGGATCAAGGAACGTAACTCCACGCAGAGTCGCCTTGAGAGATCCAAGCCCCAGGTTCTTCCCCATACCGAACTTATGCGCCGCATCCGGCCAAAGCTTAATCGTATAGAGCAGGGCTCCCAGCTCTAGGTCGGTGAGGTTCTCGAAACGGATACGCCCACGGAACTTGGTCTGCGGCTTCACAGGGCGGATATCGGTTCGTTGCGTATTCCCCGCTGGTTTCGGGCCAGGTTGCATCTCCCCCAGTGCAGCTTGCGTCGAGCGGTGCCAGTAGCGCTTGTGGCCCCTCAGACAAGCATCTTGCGAGTCCCAGTGGCGAAGATTCTCACCATCGCGCTGGATCAGGTAGGTCTGGATCGCCGTGGGCTTGGGACCAGCCAGCAAAGCATTGCGAACCCCACCCTGCCCCTCCAGCCACGGTAAAGCGGCTTTCTCCTCGGGGCGCTGCCAGAAGGCATCCTCGAAGAAAACCCGCCCTCGGATCGAGGAGCTTTCGTTGCGGCTACTTGAAACGCGGCCAAAGACACTCTGAGCCATATCGGGTTTGGTGGAATCGGAGTCTTCGGATTGCTCATCGCGCATGGTGTGAACACTGGTTGCATAACGAAGCGCTAGCATCATGTTCGCACCAAGGGCACTGATCGTCTTAGAACCCAGGGCACTAATGACAGCGTAGGCAGGCTCGCCGGGCACAATGCGCCGAGGCACCGCTCGCCTCGGGCCGTTGGCCTCGTCGAACTTGTTTCCATGCGCCATCTGTCCCCAAGTGCGATAGTCCTCGTAGACATCCTGAGGAACCGCATAATCGGTGTAGTTATCTGCGGGGGCGGCGATCACTTGGAAGTAGG
>JANNDD010000899.1:0-6807 GCA_031387365.1 Armatimonas sp.
TGGACGGATGAGGCAGGCAAACGCGTTCTCTTATCCGAAGGATCGCTTCTCTTGTCCGAAGGACATCGGCGGAGCCGACCCGCAGCGAGGGATTTTAATCCCTCGTGTCAAACCGTGTCAAACCGTACCAATTCACAACAAGCGTTGAAATCGGCGTCTACGAGCCTCGTTCCTCGGCTATGAAGTCGCTCCGCGACTGGGAACTCGGTAGTCGCGGAGCGACATTATGGCACGAAGAGCCCGTAGACGCCCGCGTGCGTGTGGGCGGGCAACGATTCATGCAAAAAGCTCTAAGTATTTTCATGACTACAAGAGCCTTATCCAAGCTAAAAAGGTGCGTGATACAATAGAATCACTTTCTTCTTTGTCTCTTAGGAATCTTATTTATGAATAACCGACGCGGGTTTACCCTCATCGAGCTCCTCGTCGTGATCGCGATTATCGCGATTCTCGCCGCCATTCTCTTCCCGGTTTTCGCCCAGGCTCGCGAGAAAGCGCGCCAGACCGCCTGCCTCTCCAACATGAAGCAGATCGGTACAGGGATCATGATGTATGCACAGGACTACGATGAAATGTGGCCGATGGGCTCCTATGTTCTCGTCGGAATGGTGACTGCCGTCACATGGCAGGATCTTGTAGAACCCTATGCCAAAGTGGGTGCGGGGGCAGTGATCGTCGCAGGTGCTCCCGCAGTTCGTAAGGAAGTCACTTTCTGGACCTGCCCCAGTATCGGCCCACGCCCTCAGAACCTTCCCGTAAACGCAGCGGATGCTCCGATTGACTTCACGGGCAAGTACACCACAAGCTTCTACTCCAAGGCGGGCAGCTACATCAATAACAGCGCCCTGATGCCGACAATGCACCGCAACGCGCCGACGTTTGGCTGGTTCCCTCTCGGGATTCAAGGAATGGCAGCAGTGGATGCCCCCGCAAGCCGGGTACTCGCCTGTGAAGGAATGGGCTACATCGGAAATACATCGGGCGACGACACAGCGGGTTGTACGGGTGTCGAAGCAGGCTACCCCGCATTCCCAGCACCGACGATCCTTGGGCAAAAAGAAAACTACTGCGCGGGACGTTACCGCCACAGTGGTGGCTCGGTGTATGTCATGGCCGATGGTCATGCCAAGTGGTTCAAGGGTTCTGGAACCTCGTGGCGTGCCATGAGCACCCAGAGTGTTGCCTTCCGCAAGTCGCTGGCACCCAATGCACAGGCCTGGTTCCGCGAGGACTGAAGCCCACGGTAAAATAGATCTATGCGTCTGGTGTATCTAACCACGGGAACGGGCAGCTTCTACTGCGGGAGCTGCATGCGCGACAATGCACTGGTGCTGGCGCTCCGTAAGCGCGGCCACGATGCGCTTCTGGTGCCGATGTACCTGCCTCTCACCCTGGACGAGGAGTCGGCAGCGGCGGGAACCCCGGTGTTCTACGGCGGCATTAACTCCTATCTGCAGCAGATCTCCCCGCTCTTTCGCAAGACTCCCCGCTGGCTCGATAAGCTCTTCGACGCGACGGCTGTGCTGACTGCCACGGGCAAGTTTTCCAGTATGACCCGGGCTAGTGAGCTGGGACCAATGACCCTCTCTATGCTCAAAGGCGAAGAGGGCAACCAGAAAAAAGAGCTGGAGCGCCTAGTCGAGTGGCTGGCAAGCGAGAAACCCGACTGGGTGATTCTCTCCAACGCCTTGCTTTTAGGTATGGGGCGACGGATTCGCGAAGCAACCGGTGCAAAGATTGCCTGCACGCTCCAGGGCGAGGACGGGTTTCTCGATGCCTTAGGCAAGCCCTACAGCGAGCAGTGCTGGCAGCTCGTCGGTGAGCGCGGTTCGGAGTTCGATGCCCTGATCCCGGTAAGCCGCTACCACAGTGACCTCATGCAAAAGCGCGCCCAGCTTCCCGCCGAGAAGCTCCACGTGGTCTACAACGGCATTGATCTTGCGGGCTACACCGTGCGATCTGCCCCTCCAAAAGATCTTACTCTGGGCTACCTCGCCCGCATGTACGAACCCAAGGGACTGGGAACCCTGATCGAGGCATTTCTCTTGCTCGCCCCCCGCCTGCCACAGCTCCAGCTCGCGGTCGCGGGAGCGCAGGTGGGCTACGACCCGACCTATGTGGCGCAGCTCACGCAGAAACTCACGGCGGCGGGGCTTGCTCAGCGCGTGAGCTGGCATCCTAATATCAGTCGCGACGAAAAAATCCGCTTTCTTCAGAGCCTCACCGCCCTCTCCGTCCCGGCGACCTACGGCGAGTCGTTCGGGCTCTATGTGATCGAAGCGCTCGCCGCAGGGGTTCCCGTGGTTCAGCCGCGCCACGGTGGATTCCCCGAGATTCTCGCGCAGACCGGTGGCGGAGTTCTCTACGACCCGCTCACTCCCGCCGCCCTCGCCGATGCCCTCGAAACGCTCCTCTCCGACCCACAAGCCGCCTTCGAACTCGGTGCCCAGGGCCAGAAAGCCGTCTTTGCACATTTCAGCGTAGAGGCAATGGCGGAGGGTGTCGAGAAGGTGCTACACTAAATTTATGGCAGTCCTCGAAATCACCGAAGAGCAGATTATCAAAGTCCTAGAGCAGCTCCTCCCCGAGCAACGCGAACGGATTCTCCATCGCTTCACGAGTGTCCCACAGCCTTCCTTGGAAGCGTCAGCCCAAAAGAGGAAGTTTGGACGAGGCAAAGATAAGATTATTTATATGGCAGAAGATTTCGATGCACCTCTTGAAGATTTTGCTGAGTATATGTAATGACAGCTCTACTAGACACTCACACACTACTTTGGCAATACTGGGGGAATTCACGGCAAAGTCATACAGCACAACAAATTCTTGGTGATCCGTCTAATACTATATATGTAAGTGTAGCCAGCCTTTGGGAAATAACAATAAAGTTCAGCCAAGGAAAACTAGAGATTCAAAACCCTATCACTGTATTTTTCCAAGATGCAGTCGAGGGGAGTGACTTTCTTATCCTGCCTGTCGAACGGTTCCATTTAATTACTTTAGCGACGCTCCCTCTTCACCATCGTGATCCATTTGATCGTCTTCTGATTGCTCAGAGCATCTCAGAAAAGATGCCCATTATCAGTGCGGATGCGGCATTTGATGCGTACCCCGTGACGCGAATCTGGTAAATCATGCAGACAGGCACTCGTATCCCTGCAATCCGTCAAGGAAACTATTTGTTTCTCGATGCCCGTGTGGGCGAGCGTCGGGTCGTGCTGTGTCTTGACTCAGGAGCCGGTATCCATGTCCTCACGCCCGAAGCCGCGATCCGGCTGGGGCTGCTGTCACCTGATGCCGTGAAGCGCAGTGTCACGGGCACGGCGGCGACAGTGGCGGCGCAGCAGATTCACCTGTCGCGGCTCTCGGTAAGTGGCACTGCACTGGCCACTACTGAGGCGGTCGCGGTGGCGCTGCCTCCCTCGCTCGGCTGCGATGGCCTGCTGGGCTACCCGCTCTTCGCGCAGTTCGTTGTCACCCTAGACTATGCCGCGAGCACAGTCACTCTGAGTGCACCAGAGGGTTTCACGGCGCCCGCGGGTTCGGTTTCGCTCCCGCTCAAGATAGACGGCAATATTCCCCAGACCCAAATCGAGCTAGACGGGCTGGCGTGCTGGGTGGAGCTGGACACCGGTTCGAGCGGCGAGCTGGATCTCAATGCACCGTTTGTCGAGACAAATAAGCTGAGGGAGCGCTACTCCAAGCGCATCGCCATGCCCACAGGAATCGGGGTGGGCGGCGTCAGCTACGGCGAGGCGGCGCGGGCGGAGACACTGCAGATCGGCCCGTACCGGCTCGCAAAACCCCTCATCAAGCTCTCACAGCAAAAAAGCGGCGCGGATGCGTCGGCGCGGACAGCAGGGCGCCTCGGTGGCGAGATCCTCTCACGCTTCACGGTGACTTTTGACTACGGGCACAAGCGGCTCTATCTCACGCCCAACTCTCGCCTGACAGATCCGTTTGTCTTCACGCGCTCCGGCCTGCTGCCCGTCTATGAGGAGTCTACCTGGAAAGTCTTCGGCGTCCTGCCCGAATCGCCTGCGAGCGAAGTGGGCGTGACTGCCGACGATCAGATACTCACCGTGGATGGCCGCTCCGCCAACAAGCTGACGATCTACACGCTCAGCGAGCTACTCCGTCGCCCTCCAGGCACCCTGATCGTCCTGCTGCTCCGCGCCCCCAGCGGGCGAACGCGCCGCGTCAAACTCACCCTGCGTGAGCTGTTGTAGGACTGCGAGCTGTTGTAGGGTAAACTGACTGCCGTGAAAACTGTTGCTCTGATTCCTGCGCGTCTGGCGGCGACGCGTCTTCCCGACAAGCCGCTGGCCTTAATTGCCGGAAAGACCATGATCCAGCATGTCTGGGAGCGCGCCCGGAGCGCAGCGCGTATTGACGAGGTTTTTATCGCAACCCCCGACCAAGCCATCGCCGATGCTGTACGGGCGTTTGGCGGCAGTGTCTTGATGACCCACCACGACCATCAGACCGGCACGGACCGGCTCGCAGAGGCCGCACGTCAGCTTAGTCCGGAGGTCACGGTGATTGTGAATGTCCAAGGCGACGAGCCCCTGATCGAGCCCGCCACGATAGACGCCGCCGCCGAGCCGCTTTTAGCCGACACTGCTTTGGTGATGTCGAGCCTCTGCTGCCCGCTCCCCGAGGGCCGTGAGTCCGATCCCAATGTGGTGAAAGTCGTGCTCACCCAGGAGAACTTCGCGCTCTATTTTTCCCGCTCACCACTGCCCTACCGAAGAAACGCCGACGCGCCGGGCTACCAGCCGCTCCAGCACATCGGGCTCTATGCCTACCGCCGGGACTTTCTGGAGATATTCCCGACACTCTCCCGCACGCCCCTGGAGCAAATCGAGTCGCTGGAGCAGCTCCGCGTTTTAGAGCATGGCTACCACATCAAGATGGTCTTCACCGACCGTATCCCCGAGTCCGTAGACACCCCCGAGGATCTAGAGCGTGTTCGTTCGCTCTTTTCGAGCTAAATGATGATCAACACACTCCTTTGCATTTTGTTGCTTACCCAGCCACCCGCCACGCTTCCCACCGGCGATGCGCTCACCAAGCACGCCGGTGCTCTGATGGAGCAGTGGTACCCGATTGTCTGGAACCTACTGGGCACGCAAGACTCCAAGCCGGTGAGTGCAATCAAAGTCACGTTTCAGCTCAAGCAAGACGCCCCGGCCTACGCGACGGGCGGCGGGATTTTCGTCAGTGTGCCGTGGGTACGTGCCCACCCCGGCAGCCGCACGACGCCCGGCTGGCTGGTCGAGGGGATCGCCGACTACATCCGCTGGTGGCGCTACGAGTCCGAAGCCCCACGCCCACGCATCACGGAGATAAACAAGTACGACCATGGCCTGGTGCAGAAGCCCGACAAAGCCATGAAGACCCGCACCTACAACGACAGCCTCTTCGAGACGGCCACTGGCAAGAAGCTCGACGATCTCTGGGCGGAGTTTGTGGCATCCCAGCAGCCACGATAAAATCAGCAAATGGACACTGAAGCAACACGCCTGACGCGTCTCCTCGTCCCCCTTGTGCTGGGAAGACCTGCCGCAACAGAGCTTGCCAAACTCGTGCGAGAAGCAGAGTTTATCGCTCGGGTCCGCGTCATCACGGTTGCCCGATTAGGTGAGATCTCCCTGGGAAAGCTCACTCTCAAGCCCGGCCTTCGCTGCGCCGATGCCGTTGTCGTTGAGCCTTTCAAGAACCTGCGAAAGGGCCAGACACTGCGCTTTCTGGCTGAGGCGACGTGGAGATGTGATTCGAGCGATGCTGTTGCCGGAGAGACAGCGCTCCTCTTTCTGGGGAAATGGGATGGCCGACTGGCGCGGGGAACCACTCCCCTCTCTTCCTACAAGCCCGAGATTCTCCAGCTAGACCTCGCCGGTTGCGGGAGAATGCCCATCACCAATGGAGCGGTCGCCCCGGGTCTGATCTACGACCTGGGGCGCTATTTTCCCCGGCCCAAGGGTGTTGAGAAATACCAGAGCTACCCGATTTCTCAGGTGACGTTTGAAAAAACCGTGAGACGGCTTCTGATAACAGCAAAGCCCACACGCTAGCCGAGTCCATGACGGTACTCGACTTGCTTATCCTCCTGCTTTAACTTTGTTTCTCGAAAACCCACTGCTGAAAATGCTGCTTCAAGTTGTGCTCGTAGCGGTTCAACCGCAGAACCATCCACCCCTTCATCTGTCCGGCGTAGTCCATAGTTTATGGTTCGAATCGCGCAGAGTCCACCAGGCTGTAGCCACGAGTGGTACTGCTCGGCCAGTTTCGCTTGCCCACGCTCATTGAGCAGCATCGCAAGGCGATCTTCGTAGATCAAGTCGAATTGGCGATCAAATTGGTACGAAAAGACGTCGCCATGGACAAGGGTCACGGAGCCCCCGGAGTGAGAATGGGACTTCGTCAGGGAGCGTGCAGGGACGGTCAGGTAGCGCAAAATCTCTCCCTCAGAAGCCTTCGTCGCCAGGCGCTCCAGCACGAGCTTGGAGATGTCAATGACCACCACTTCAAACCCGCACGCCGCCAGCGCATAGGGAACGAGTGACCAACCATTTCCCGGCAGAAGAACATGGCATTGCCTCGAACCATCGAGACGAAGTGCAACCGACAGTACACTGGAATCGTGAAGTGACATAAACGCTCCGTGTGGGGTAAACAGAGAAAATTTCTTCTCCCACCAAGCATCCCAAAACTGAGCTCCGGATTCATTCATGCCAGATTGTAGCGCAACCTAGCCCAGGTGTAGCCTTTTCTGACACTGCTCTAGTATCTCACCGGCTTGCT
>JANNDD010000962.1:0-2415 GCA_031387365.1 Armatimonas sp.
GGTCACCGTGGCGCTGGCAAAGCTCCCGCCCGTAGGAGTCCACTTCCTCCAGCTCCAAAACCCCAGTGGGCTCTTCAGCAACGACTTCATCTTCCATGTCGCAGACGATGCAAAAGCCGCAAAGGAGCTTCTGATCGAGGCCATGGTCTACGGCGACACGGAGCTTGCCAAGAACTTGCTCGCACATGGCGCGGATCCGAACGTTGCCAACGACGATGGCAATACGCCACTCCATATCGCGGCGTTCTTCTGCCGTGCAGAGCTCGTAGAATTGCTCCTGAAAAACGGGGCCGAGCTTAATCGCAAGAACCCACGCGGCGAGACGGCAGCGGCGATTGTCTCAGGCGCCTGGAGCAAAGGCCTAGGAGACTTCTACGCCGGGATCGCGGACTCTGTTGGTATTAAGCTCGACCTAAAACAGATAGAGCAAGGGCGCCCGAGAATTATTCAGAGGCTCCAAGGGAAGTAGATGCCCACGATAACCGTCGAGGGCCGTGAGCGCTCTTATCTCCTTGAGGTGCCTAAGAACCCCCAAGGGCTAGTGCTGGTCTGTCATGGCTTCGGCGGAAGCGCGGAAGACATGCGCGGCTGGGCGGGTTTCTCCAAGATTCTCGATGCCCATCACTTCGTCTTTGCCTACCTCGATGGCCTCCCGGATGCGAAAGGCAAGCGCAACTTCCAGGTGGAGTATCAGTTCCAGGACACGAAGATTAACGACGTGAAGTTCGCCCAGCTACTTGTGGCCCAGCTTATCAAACAGTACAAACTCGATCCCAAGCAGGTATTCTGCACCGGAATGTCCAACGGCGCAGATTTTAGCTACTATTTGGCGCGGCAGAGCAAGCCGATTGTCCGAGCCGTCGCACCGATTGCCGGGTGCATGATGGTCGGCTGGGACAAGACTCTTACAGCCAAGAACCGTATCCCGATTATGGAGGTTCATGGCACCAAAGACGCTGTCACGCTCTGGGACGGTGATCTGAAAAACCGCGACGGCTGGGGGCCTTACTACGGCACCGAGGCCGTCGCCGCGCACTGGGTAAAGTCCCTGAGCCTGACCGAGCGCGAGGCCAGAACCAGCGGCAAGCTCACCCGTACCCGCTGGTGGACGAAGCGCGACACTACCGAGTTTGTCCTCTACACCATCGACGGTGGCGGCCACGACTGGCCCGCACACCTCGAAGACCCGAAGCGCAGCCTCGCTGAGGAAATCCTTGGGTTCTTCGAGAAGCACAGCGAAAAATGAAACCAATCATTGACCGCCGGTTGAAATCGGCGTCTAAAAGCCTCGTGCCTCGGCTGAGAAGTCGCTCCGCGACGGGGAAGCAAACTATGTCCAGCCTTTGCTGGCGGAATGGATGTTTTAATTTCTATGCCTCAGAATACAACCCACTGGCCGCAGTTTCGTGGCCCCAACGCATCGGGGATTGGTGCAAGTGCCAGTCTGCCCACAAAGTGGTCGGCGACAGAGAACATCGCTTGGCGCACCGCGCTACCCGGAAAGAGCTGGTCGTCGCCGATTGTCTGGGGCGACAAGATCTTTGTGACCGCCGTGGTGTGGCCTGGTGAGGGCGAGAAGCCGAAAAAGGGCCTGTACTTTGGCGGCGAGCGGCTGGAGCTGCCCAAAGACGAGCACTCGTTTAACGTGCTCTGTCTAAGCCTCACAACCGGCAAGATGCTGTGGCAGAAGACGGTGTTTCATGGCCCGCCCACCACGACTGTGCACCTCAAGAACAGCTACGGCGCCGAGACTCCTGTGACGGATGGCGAGCGGGTCTACGCGCTCTTTGGGGGACTTGGGGTGTTTGCGCTGGAGGCAAAGTCTGGGAAAGAACTCTGGTCGAAGAAGCTGGAGCCACGCAAGACGCGCTTTGGCTGGGGCTACGCAGCCTCGCCGGTTCTCCACCAGGGAAAGCTCTTTCTGGTCAACGACAACGACGAGCGCGCGGAGCTGCTGGCCTTGGATGCGAAAACAGGAAAGCCGCTCTGGCAGGTCGAGCGCGACGAGAAGAGCAACTGGGCGACCCCGTTTGTCTGGCAGAGCGGAGGGCGAACCGAGCTGATTGTCCCCGGCACCCGCGCCGTGCGGAGCTATGACCCGCGCGATGGCAAGCTGCTCTGGTCGCTCAAGGGGATGTCCAGCATCGCCATTCCCACCCCGATGACCGGTGACGGCCTGCTCTTTGTCAGTTCGGGCTATGTCGGAGACTCGCTGCGCCCGCTCTACGCCATCCGCCCCGGAGCCACCGGGGATATTACGGGAAGTGCCGCCCTCGCTTGGTCGAATCCCACCGCGGGGCCGTACAATCCGTCGCCGCTCTACTACGAGGGCCGCATCTACGTGCTCTATGACCGAGGCTTGTTCAGCGCCTTCGACGCAAAAACCGGCAAGCAACTCTATGACCGCGAGCGCCT
>JANNDD010000994.1:0-7029 GCA_031387365.1 Armatimonas sp.
TCTACTCGGGGCTGCTCTTTGGGGTACTTCTGGGTAGCCTGATGCCCTGGGTGGATAAAAACAGCCTGGGTGCGTTTCGTATCGAGAGCTATGTCAATGTCTTTTTGGTGATCCTGCTGCCCAATGTCCTCTTTCTCTCCGCCCTGTTCTTTGTCTTTGGCACGCTCACCCGTAGCCTGCTGGCGATCTACCTTCAGGGCGTTCTGGTGTTTGTCGGCTGGGCGGTTGCGCTGACTCTGGTCCGTGCCGTGGACAATAAGCTCGTCGCCTCGCTCCTTGATCCCTTTGGCCTCGCAGCGACGAGTGTCGTCACACGCTATTGGACACTCGCGGAGAAAAATGCACAGCTTTTGCCTCTCACGGGTGCTCTGCTCTACAACCGCCTGCTCTGGGTCGGGCTGGGTGTCAGCCTTCTCACGGTGGGATTTCGACTCTTCAAATTCTCGGCGATGGCGCTGACGATTAGGAAAAAGCCTACCCCTCAACCTACCCCCCAGCCCCCGCCCGGCGGGGCAGCTTCTCCCTCCGCCCGGCGGGGGCTAGGGGGCAATGTCTTTCCCGCACTCCTGCGCTTCTACTTCCGGGACATTGTCCGCAGTGTCCCGTTTCTGGTCATCGCTGCCGCAGGAATGCTGCTACTTGTTATCAATGCCTGGGTGGCGGACAAGCTCCTCGAAAACACGATCTACCCAGTCACACGGGTCATGGTCGAGCAGGTTAGCGGCTCGTTCATGCTGTTCTTTTTGATACTCATCACATTCTACGCAGGGGAGCTTTGCTGGCGCGAGCGCACGGTGAAGCTAGATCAGATCGCAGATGCCTTACCCGTGAGAACCTTCACTGTGGCACTGGCAAAGTTTGTAGCCCTGCTACTCGTGCTCGCGCTTCTCACGGTTGGGCTCATCGTGGCGGGAATCGGAGTTCAGACAGCGAAAGGCTACTTTCACTTCGAGCTCGGAATCTACTGTGCGTATCTCTTTGGGACGATCTACCCGATTCTCGTGTGCCTCACGGCGCTTGCGTTTTGCGTCCACACGGTCGTCAACCAGAAGTTTATGGGGCACACGCTTGTCTTAGTGAGCTTTGTGGCGACGCAGGCACTCCCGAGTATGGGGCTGGACCACAGGCTTGCCCTATTTGCCAGCACACCGGAGGTCAAGCTCTCGGATATGAACGGCTTTGGGCCCTTTACGCTGCCGGTCTTCTGGTTCACGCTGTATTGGCTACTTGCCTCGGCACTATTGGTCGTTCTCGCCATCAAGCTCTGGGTGCGGGGCAAAGACGATCACCTAGCGACGCGCTGGCAGGTTGGGCAGCTCCCGGCGGTAGCAAAAACGACGGCCGTGACGTGCGCGGCGGGCTTTGTGGCAGTCGGAGGCTGGGTTTTTGTGAACACCAATCTTCGGCACACCTACCGCTCCGAGAATGCGCAGACGAAACTTCAGGTGGAGTATGAGCGCAAGTACAAGGCGCGCTATGAGAAAATGCCGCAGCCGCGTGTCACGGATGTCGAGATAGATGTCACACTCTGGCCTGAGCGCGGGCAGTACGAGTCTAAAGGCACCTTCACTCTCAAAAACAAAACCAACCAGCCCGTACGAGAGCTCGTGATCCAAACCGCCCCGGAGCTTACTGTCAAGGCGCTCACCCTCGGCGTTGTGGCGACGCCCGGAGTGACCGATAAAGACCGAGGCTTTCGGACGTTCACACTTGCCCAGCCGCTGGCTCCGGGCGCGACAACCACGCTTGCCTTCACGCTGGCCTACGATAAAATCGGCTTCTCCAACGGCTCACCCAACACCAATATTGCAGCCAACGGCGCGTTTGTGACCATGCCCTGCCCGCAGATTGGCTACCAGGCAGACGGCGAGGTCGGCGATGAGGCGGAGCGGCGCAAAGAGGGACTTCCGCCCAAGCCGCGCATGGCTCCCGCCACGGACATCACAGCGCGGCAGAATACCTACCTGGGCACGGATGCGGACTGGGTGAGCTTCGCCGCGACGGTACGGACGGCACCCGACCAAATCGCCATCGCGCCGGGCTACTTAGAAAAAGAGTGGAGCGAGAACGGACGGCGCTGCTTCCGCTACAAGATGGACGCGCCTATCCGCCAGTTCTTCACGTTCGTCTCGGCGCGCTACACCGTGAAAAAAGATACGTGGACGAGTAAAGATGGCAAGCGCGTGGCGCTGGAGATCTACTATCATCCCGGCCATGAGTACAACTTGGAGCGCATGATGGCGGGTGCCAAAGCAGCGCTCTCCTACTGCTCGGAGAACTTCAGCCCCTACCAGTTCCGCCAGATGCGCATCCTCGAGTTCCCCGCCTACCAGCAGTTCGCCCAGGCGTTCCCCAACACGGTGCCCTACTCCGAGGGAATTGGTTTTATCCTGAAAGTGGGACACGAAAAAGACGCACTGGATGTGCCGTTCTACATCACCGCGCACGAAGTGGCGCACCAGTGGTGGGCGCACCAGGTGCTTGGGGCAAATGTCGCGGGCAGTGAGCTGCTCTCCGAGTCGCTCGCGGAGTACAGCGCCCTCCAGACCTTGAAGAAAACCTACGGCGAGGAGGCACTGGCGCGTTTCCTAAAACTTGACATGGACCGCTATCTGCGGGGCCGTGGCACGGAGCGTGAGGAAGAGAACCCACTGGTGAGCATGCAGCACCAGCAGTACATCCACTACCCCAAGGGCGCGATTGCCTTTTGTGCCCTCGCCGACCGGATTGGGGAAGACAAGCTCAACGCAGCCCTGGGGAGCTTTGTGAAAAAGACCGCCTTTCAAGAGCCGCCCTACACGACTGCGCTGGAGCTAATGGAGACGCTCAAAGCCGCCACGCCAACCGCCGATCAAACTTACCTTAGTGATCACTTTGAGAAGATCACCCTCTATGACCTGCGGATCAACGAGGCAAAAAAAGAAAAAGTGGGCAACAAGTGGCGCGTCACCGTGCGCTACCAGGCCACGAAAAAATACGCCGATGGCAAGGGCAACGAGACCGATGCGGGCGTGGCGACGGGCTTTGCGTTTGGCCTCTGGAAACACAAAGAACGTCTGAAAGAGAGCGTTGTCACATCCGAGCCGGGGCGCATCGTCTTAGAGACCACAGGCGACGAGCCAGACAAAGTCGAGCTTGACCCCAAGCACCTTTACATTGACCGAACATTGGATGATAACACGAAAAAACTCTAGGATAATCAGGATAATAAAGATGAACAAGTTAATTTTGCTAACAACAATAGTGATCTTACTGGCAACAGGAGCACAGGCCCAGGAGACAAAAACAAAGCGCTGGCGTGCCCAGCTTGGTATCGGGCTTCCGACAGCGGCAAGTGGTAAGAGCTTTGTGGGTACCACCCCACAGAGCGGGGGGATTAGCTACGACCTGGGGCACGTGGGCAACGGAACCTGGGGCCTCTACAGCGACGGAGTCATGCGGGTCCGGGAGCGCGACAATGCTGCTGGGGGCGGCACGACCATGACCAGCCAGGGCGCCCATGGCTTCGGTGTTCAGTACCGAGCACACGTGGCATCGAACACGGCGCTCTACTATGGCGTGGGTGTTGGTGGCTACGGCCTCACAACCTCATCCGCCGTGAAGACCGGTGACACAACCGTAACCACCACCACCGAAAAAGGCGTCTTTGGGGGTCGTGCCTTTGTCGGCCAGGACTTCGGCAGGCGCTACTTTGGTGAGCTAGGCTACACGTTCGTCGGCCAGGCCACACTAGGGACAACCAAGGTCAATACTAGCCACGCCCAGCTAGGAATCGGCATGAAATTCTAATTCGCTCCGCCTGCCTCCTTCCCGAAAGGGAGGAGGCAGTACAAAAATCATGAGACAAATCCGAGACAAATAGAGAAGATCAGCAACAATTCATAGCCTAATAATGCGAACTAGATCAAGCATATTGCTATAAATCAATCAGAATATAAAATATCAAAACAAAATTGCCACGATTATTTCGCTGGCGAATTCTCACTAAAGCATGCTATACTATACTCATAGTCACCTGGGAAACTGGGTAAGATAAGCGATCCACCAAACGAGGTGTGGTCGCTGTTTTTGTTTTTGGAGGCACGATGACGGACGAAGAAAAGTTCCTGGTGGACCTACAAGGCTACCTGCTTATCAAAAATGTGCTGAGCACAGACGAAGTTGCTGAGCTGAACGCGCTCGCGGATGAGAAGTTCCCCTACCAGGACGATGGCAAGCTGGATCGGCGTACGCGGTGCTCTACCTGGGGGAAGCCCACGCAGAATTTAATGGATCACCCCAAGATTGTCCCCTACCTCACAGCGCTGATTGATGAGAAATTCCGCCTCGATCATGACTACTGCATCTTCATGCGCGAGGGTGCAGGCGGTGGTGGCCTACATGGCGGCGAGGGCCACGAGGGCGACCACTGGTACAAGTTCCGCCACGACGGCAAGATTCGCAATGGCCTGTGTGTTATCACGTACTTTCTCGCCCCTGCAAGAGCAGGCGACGGTGGCTTTTTATGTGTCCCCGGCAGCCATAAGTCCAATGTCCCAAATAGCCTCCCCGGAGACGTGCGCGGCCTGAAGCGTCGCCCGCACTATGTTATCCAGCCCGAAGTGGAGGCAGGCGACGCGCTTTTCTTCACCGAGGCACTGATCCATGGCACCGCCCCCTGGACCGCATCGCACGAGCGCCGTGCCCTACTCTATAAATTTAGCCCCGGCCACTCCGCCTGGAGCCAGCACTACCCGAGTGCCGCCGACTACACCGATCTCACGGAGCAGCAAAAGCGCATCTTGGAGCCCCCTTCAGTCGGTTCACGACGCGATGTGGTCTAAAACAATGAGACAAATACGAGACAGAGAAGAGTAACCTAATAGTGACTGACACTGTTTATCTGCCGATAAACCAGCCATAACTACAAAAACTAGAACAAATATAAAGTAACACAGCAGTGATCACTCTTGAAAGAGAGTGGCAAAAACCGCCTTTGACGTGCTATACTATATCCATAGTCAGTCAGACAAAAGCGATCCACCGGGAGACGGTGCGGTCGCTGTTTTTGTTTTTGAGGCCCCATGAACCTCGCTAAGACCCTCCACACCCTCTGCCAAAGCCGCGCGGCTTGGAACGAAACGCCCGCTGCCACGACGACGAAAGACCCGCGCGTGCTGGTGACTCTTACAGCACTCCAGGCGCTCAAAGAGCAGCTAGAGCGCGAGCTGCTCCCCGAGCTCTTTCTGCCCTTCACTCTCGAAGTCTCCGTGGGGCGAGGCAAGCCTGTCAAAGTACCGTGGCTCTGCATTCTGGGGCCAGAGCAAAAAGTGCAGGAGGGCTTCTATATCGCCGTGAGTGTCGAGCCGCACGGGCGCGGGCTGGTCGCAGGGATCATGAAGTCTGCCACGCATCCCCCCGAGGTGCTACTCAGTACCCAAAAACGAACCCCTCTCCCTGAAAAGGCCCTCGATGTAGACAGCCCCACCTACCGCTTCAACGATGCGTTTCACAACCCACAGGAGTTCTTCATCGAGACACTCGATAGTGAAACTTTTCTGGCCCACCTGCGCGAGAGCCTGCGCGTCTACACGGAGCTGCTCACAGAAGATCAGCCTGAGCCTATCTACCGCAGCAAAGGTCGCAAGCCCAGCCCCACCAAACCCGCGACAAGGGTGAGCGAGCCCTCGCCTCTTTACCAGACAAGCACCGATGCGCTCTCGAACCTCGTGTCCGCGTTTCGCGCCGCCTGCGCCACTGCGGGGCTTGTCTACACGGAGGAGCGCCTGACGGCGTTCTTTGCCGCGCTGCTCGCCAAACCTTTTGTGATCCTGGCTGGGCTCTCCGGCTCAGGCAAGACACGCCTCGCACAGGCACTGGTGCGCTGGCTAGGGGCGCCCTACGCGCTTGTCGCCGTGGGGCCGGACTGGACAAGCCGTGATCCCCTACTCGGCTACCCAGACGCGCTTGACCCGAGTCGCTACGTGACCACGCCCGCGCTGGAGCTGCTGCGCTCCGCCAACCAGCAGCCCGAAGTGCCTCACTTTCTCATTCTCGATGAGCTCAATCTCAGCCCCATCGAGCGCTACGGGGCGGATCTGCTCTCCGCAATGGAGTCCGGTGAGGCGATCTTTCTCGGGGGAGCTCCTCCCGAAACGCTTCCCTGGCCGCGTAATCTCTTTCTTATCGGCACCGTGAACCTAGACGAGACCACGCACCCCCTCTCTCCCAAAGTTCTTGACCGTGCCAGCGTCCTTACCTTTGATGGCTCCAGCCTCGCCGCGCTCTTAGAGAGTCCCACGCCGGTTCGCCCAGAGCGACTGACCGGTCAAGGAAATGCGTTTGGGGCAGTATTTTCGACCTCCCCCCGCTCGTCCCTCGCGACCCCCTCCGGCTCCGCGAAGGGGGAACGCGAGGGGGTTTTGCGCCTCAGTGAAACACTGACGGCTCACGGCTTTGGTTTCGGCCTGCGCACCGCCACCGAGATTCTGCGCTTCTGTACCGCCTACAACCAGCTTATTCCCGCGCCCAACGGTGGCCAGGAAACAAAAGGCTTCGATACTGCACTCTGCCTCAAGATTCTCCCCCGCTTGCACGGCTCCCAGCGCCGCCTCGCGCCCGCACTCGATGCCCTGCTCACGCTCGCCGAAGCCGAAAACTGGCCCCAGACCGCCACCGCCCTCCGCATCCTCCAGGCCCGGCTTCTCCGAGATGGCTTCGGAGGGTACACGTTTGAGTAGAGGCCCTCTCCCCCTCTCTCTCGGCCACGCCAGTCTCCGTCTCTACGGCGATGCCCTCAGTTCCATTTCCGCCATCGAGGCCGCCTCATTTGGCGAAGAAAGGATCCAGCTTCGCGAGAACCGAGTGGCCGAGTGGACGCTGATAGGTGCTCCAAAAAACTGGCGGCTCCGCGAGGGTGGGCCGGTGAGGCGGCACCGCGCAAACCCGCACTCGGGAACACTCACGGCGGGCAATGAGGCGGGCTTGCTGACGCTTGTGCTGGAGGATGAGACCGGCACACCACGCGCAAGCGCAGGAATAGAGATCGTC
>JANNDD010000657.1:0-3753 GCA_031387365.1 Armatimonas sp.
TTTGCTCTTGCGGCACTCTCGCTTGCGATACCTAGCTTCGCTCAGTCCTCGGTGTCTTTCCCCCGCTATCCGGCACTCTCGCCCGATGGCAAGACACTGGTGTTCTCTTACCAGGGGGATCTCTGGAGCTCGCCCACGGAGGGCGGCGCTCCCGCGCGACGGCTGACGAGTCATCCGGCCTACGACGGTCGTGCGCAGTTCTCGCCTGATGGCAAAGAGATTGGGTTCCAGTCGCTGCGCTACGGGCGCAATGAAGTCTTCACCATGCCCGCAAGCGGCGGCGCTGCACGGCGACTGACCAACTACGGCGGCGGCAATGGTTTCCAGGGCTGGGCGGACGGTGGCAAGAAAGTGCTCGTTAGCTCGGTGCGGGAGCTGACCCGTCGAGGCCAGACCCTCTATTTGGTCAATAACTCCGATAAGCCTGGACGCCCCAAGCCCATACTGGGGCTGAGTAATCTGATTGGGGGGCAACTCTCCCCTGATGGCACTAAGCTGGTCTTTTCGCGGGGAGCCACGGACTGGCCCCGGATTGGCTACCGGGGGAGCGCGAGCGCCGATATCTGGACGTATGATCTGGTGACCAAGGAGTTCAAGCAGCTCACCGACTTTGATGGTCAAGACCTCTGGCCGCTCTGGATGCCTGATAGCAAGACGATCTTGTTTGTCTCCGAGCGCGATGGTACCTACAATCTCTACAAACAGAGTGCCTCGGGCGGCAGGGCGACCCCGCTCACGAAGTTCGTGGGTGATGGTATCCGCTTTCCCGCCGTCTCCGCCGATGGCACGCGTGCGGCGTTTGAAGTGGGGGATCGGATCGAGACGGTCAACCTCAGTGGTGCGATGATCGCCCCCAAAGCCGCCTCGTTGGCCGTCGCTGCCGATGATAAGAGCAACATGGTCGAGAACCTCACTGTTGCCAATGGGGCTACCGAAGTGGCTCCTAGTAGCGATGGCGAGCAGGTGGGGTTCGTGGTGCGCGGCGATGTCTTTGCCGTGCCCGCAACGGGTGGTAAGGCGATTCGCCTGACCGAGGGCGCGGGGCGTGAGGCAGATATCACATGGTCGCCCGATGGCAAGACACTGCTCTTCGTCAAAGACGGCGATTTTTATGCGATTACTAGCACCGATCCTGAGGAACCCAAGCTCAGCAAGTCGCTCAAGCGCACCGTCGTGCGCCTGACCAGCTCGTCGGTGCCTAAAAGTAGCCCGCACTTCTCGCCTGATGGCAAGAAACTGGCCTATATCCGTGGCAAGGGTGAGCTTGTGGTCGCCGATGCCGATGGCAAGAACGATAAAGTTGTCGTGAAAACGCTGAATCTCCAAGAGCTGAGCTGGTCGCCTGACAATAAGTGGCTGACGTACAGCGCCGAGGACGAGGAGTTCAACAACGAGATCTTCGTAATCTCTCTTGAAGGCGGCGGGAAGCCGATCAATGTCAGCCGCCACCCGCGAAATGACTACGTGCCCTCGTTCTCGCCCGACGGTAGCAAGCTGGTCTGGATGAGCGAGCGAGCGGAGCGCCAGTTTGATATCTACTGGGTCTATCTTAAAAAAGAGGATGACGAGCGCAGTAGTGAGGGCTGGCTGCGGCTGAAAGAAAAGAAGAAGCCCACCGTGCCTGGCCCCCCTGCACCGGCTGCACCCGTGACGGTAACCGTGGACGGCGACGGCATTCACGAGCGCGTCCGCCGCTTGACTGCGACACCAACCAATGAGATGGGGCCTGTCGTGACATCGGGTGGCGACGGTGTGACACTAGTCGCATTCTCTGCCGGGGCGGATCTTCAGCTCGCAACGATCGCTGATGGAGCGCCTGCACCGCCTCCGCGCCGCTTGGCCGCCGGGGGCAGTGCGCTGAGCTGGGCAAAGGGAACTCTGTTTTACCTGGCTCAAGGTGGGACTATTTCCGCCGCCTCGCCTGCTGCCCCGGAGGCCCGGCCTGTGGCGTTTCGTGCCAAGCTCAGCTACGACAAGCGTGCGCTCCAGAAAGCCGTCTTCGAGGAAGCGTGGGAGGTGATGAACCAGACCTTCTACGACCCGAACTTCCACGGCGCGAACTGGGCGGCGCTACGGGAAAAATACCGCCCCATGGCCGCCGCCGCGTCGGATCCGATGGATTTCTACGATGTGATTCGCTTGCTGATGGGGCACTTGAACGCATCGCACATTGGCATCACGCCTGGCATCATCTCCGATGGGGGGGTGACACCGATCTCGACGGGCTTCCTGGGGGTCGTCTGGGACGAGAGCTACAGCGGTCCGGGGCTGAAAGTGGCCCGGGTTCTCAAGAGTAGCCCGGCGGATCGAGCAGAATCCAGGCTTCTCCCCGGCGAGGTTGTTACCGCCATCGGGGCGACCACTCTCGAAGCCGATAGCAATCCCGATGAGCTGCTTGCGGACACGGTTGGGGAGAAGCTCCCGCTCACGGTGAAAGGCACCGATGACAAAGAGCGTGAGGTGCTTATCGTCCCGGCGGCGACCACCACACTTGCAAGTATTCTCTACGACGACTGGACTGCCAGCCGCCAGGAGCTCACGCACAAGCTCAGCGACGGCAAGCTGGCGTATCTGCACATTCAGGGGATGGACAAGCTCAGCCAGGATAAGTTTGAGGGCGGGCTCTATGCCGAAGGCTATGGGCGTGATGGGCTTTTGATTGATGTGCGCGACAACGGCGGCGGCTCGACGGCGGATTATCTCCTCACGATGCTCACGCAGCCGCGCCATGCCTACACGATTGCCCGCGATGGTGCCCCTGGCTATCCGACAGATCGCCTACCGTACTACCCTTGGCGCAAACCGGCGGGGCTACTCATCAATGAGAATAGCTACTCCAACGCGGAGATCTTCGCGCATGCCTTCAAGCAGCTTGACCGTGGCCCGATTATCGGTGTTACGACCTTCGGGGCCGTGGTCTCCACTGGTGCACAAGCCATTCTGGATGGCTCACAGATCCGAACGCCTGGTCGTGGCTGGTACCGCGTGAGTGATGGGGTTAATGAGGAGCACACGGGAGCGGAGCCCGATCTCCGTGTGCTGATCAGCCCCACTGATGAGCTGGCAGGCCGTGATCCGCAGCTTGCGGCCGCTGTCAAAGCGTTGATGGGCAAAGCCAAGCCCGTCAAGCTTCCCGAGGCAAAACCGGGGCGGCTGAGCACGAAAAAATAATCGCCCAATGGAATTGGGCGTCGACAGTGGCCTTTGGCCGCAAAGCCCGTGCCGGGCTGGGAATACATTCGGTAGCCCGGTACGGGCTTTGCGGCGGAGGAACGACGCCATTGCAGACGCCGGTTTCAACCGGTGGGTTTTGGAGTGGGCCTGTAAGCCGGGTTCTGTGTTTGTGTGGTCATCTATCTGGGGCGTTCGTTACCGGACGCCTCCTGCGGTCTACCGGGAGGATCAGCGAGCCGCCTCAACTCCTCCCTCTGACCTTGCTTCGAGTGGGGTTTGCCGGGCCGGTACGTCTCCGCACCGCCGGTGCGCTCTTACCGCACCATTTCACCCTTACCCAGCCCCCTTGTTCCCCCGTTGGACGGGGGCTAGGGGGCCAGGCGGTATCTTTCTGTTGCACTTTCCGTCGGGTCGCCCCGCCAGGCCGTTAGCCTGCACCCTGCCCTGTGAAGCCCGGACTTTCCTCAAGCAGCAATTGCCACCTGCGACCACCCGTCCCACTCCAGCGGCCATTGTATCAGACAGCAGGTAGGGTGAGCCGCTCACCCGCCCGCAGTACGGTGTAGGGCTGCGAGAGCG
>JANNDD010000074.1:0-1441 GCA_031387365.1 Armatimonas sp.
CGGCGACGAGAACCCGCCGCCTTCCGCCTTGATCAGTGCTTCCTTGGCGGTCCACGCATCAAAGAAATCCTCGGTGGTCGTGATGGCCGCAAGCTCAGTGGCCGTAAAGACACTACGCCCCAGGGTCTTAGGTTCGATGTCTTGGCGGATTTTTTCAATGTCCACGCCCTCGGCACCCAGAGCAATCAGCGCCAGCCCGGCGCTGTGAGAGACATTGAAGATCAGCTCAGACTCTGGTTTTCCGTAGGGGCCATAGGTGAAGACAACCGCTTCAGGAGCAACTCCAAGCGCTTCTCCGAGCACAAGACGTAGGGCGCTCCGGCAGGCACGGTAGCGATGGCGATCACGTGCGAAGCGAAAACGGGCGGCGCGTTCTTCTTCGTCGAGGGAAAGACAGTCCGAAGGGATCGCGCTGTCTAGCTCTAGCTGCCAGACGGCGATCCCCTCGGGCGCGTTGAGACGGATCATGCCGCCTTGACGAGGCGTAGGGTGGGTGGGGCAAGCCGCTGCGTTAGCTCTTGGGCTAGTGTCCGCACAAAGGGCTCCTGAATTAGCAGGTGGTGGTCACCGGGCACATCGCAGAGCTCCACCTGCGGCAGAGCCTCTCCCCAGAAAAGCACTTCATCCCAAGGCCCACTATGCTCCAGTGCCCGGAAGAGTGTGACGGGTGCTTCGTAGGCTTCGGGAAAGTGCTCGTGGATCGCTTTCTCCTGTGCCTGGCGAACGCGCCCCAGTGCCTCCCAGAATGCCTTGTCTGGCTCCTCGGCTGCTACGGGCTTGAGCCGTCCCTGGACTTTCTTGAACCGCCCTTTGAGATACTCGCCTTGGCTTTTCGTGTCGAGCTTACGGAACATACTGAAGTGCGACGCAAGCCGCTGCGCCGTTGTCTCCGGGTTGGTGAACTCGGGGTGGAGGCGGTGGTACTCGGGAGCGTAGCTATCAAACATTCCAACAAACTCTACCACTTTTCCAGTGCTACGGAGCACCCGTGCGACTTCCAGAGCCACAATCCCTCCCGAGGAGAATCCTGCGACACGGTAGGGGCCGTCTGGGAATTGCTTCTGAATCAGCGCTGCGTAGTCCTGCGCCATCGCGAGAATCGAGTCGTGCGGCTCGGTCTCACCGTCAATGCCCGCTGCCTCTAGGGCGAAAACGGGCTGCTCGTCCCCAAGATGTTTTGCCAGATCACGGTAGAGTATGACAATACCCTGAACATGATGGATCAGAAAAAGCGGAGCCCGGTTGCCATTGGGCTGTAGGGGGACCAGGGTTCCTCGAACCGAATCTTGAACCCATCCCCCGGACCCTTCCCTCTCCGAAATAAGGGGAGTACTTGGGGTGAGGCGTGCGGCGATTCCACTAGGAGTGGGAGTGGCGAAGAGGGCGGAGAGGGGGAGGCGTTTGCCAAACTCCGCTTCGATGCGGGCGAAGAGCCGAATCG
>JANNDD010000079.1:0-2893 GCA_031387365.1 Armatimonas sp.
TCACCCCCAAAGGCGTTTTCACACCCACAGAACATCTTGGACTTTGTCAGAAGCTCGGCATGGCACTCCATCCCGACTGAGACCACATACTCAGGCATGCGGCTATTGTATCGCGCCAATCAGCGGGCGGCTAAAGCGGCCCGCTGTTGTGGCAAGACCCATAAATGGGCCTTAATGGTTTTGTTTGCTCCAGTCTTCCCAGATCGCTTGAGAGTTTTTTGCATGAAACTCTGTATAGCCGCAATCTGCACACATTCTAGCAGTGAGTTCCGTCTGTGGGTGACGCCAATGATTCACGGCCATAATGGAGACTTCGGCACTTACGACTAAGCCTGTCATCCATCGCTCTGATTGACATTTGGGACAGATTGGTTTCATGGTTTTTCTTATCCTCCCATGGGGCGCAGGCCACTGGCTTCTGCGCTCTTTCCCTCGTTGGCGTGGCCACTGGGTGAGGCAGGGGCATCGCTCTCGCTCTCGGGCTTGCGACGGGGGGCCTGGAGCGTGGGCATCTGGTTGGGCGGCGCGACCGGGGCATCCGTGGGCCGTGTGGGTGTGGTGGGAGCTGCTTTACTAGCCGAGACGGGGGGCGGGGTGCCCCCCAGACGAGTGAGGGCGGTGCGGGCGTAGGTAGACTGTGCGCCGTTCGGGAAGCGCAGGAGCTGCTCGGTGTAGAGCTTGATCGCCTCGGGTTTGTCGCCCATGCTCTGCTCATTGAGCCGCGCCAGTCGCGCCCAGACCATCTCGGTGTCGGGGCTGCGGTCGTCAAACGAGAGCACGCGGCGCATGAGCTGATCGGCTTGGCCGAAATCGCCCTCGCGCTCCTGGCGGGCCGCCAGGCGTAGAAGAATGTGGGGGGGAACTTCACCCGGGCCGCTGGAGAGAAGAAGCGCGAGCTTGGTGACAGTGTCGGGATCACCGCTCTGGACGAGCTGATCGGCTTTCTCCAGAAAAAGAGAGCGGGCAAGGGGGGCCGTACCGCCGAGAGTGCCAAAGAGCGCCTTCTGGCAAAATGTCGTCACCAGATCCATATTGTCAGGCTCGCGCTGCACCAGAGCTTCGAGATCCGGCAGCGAGAGCGAGCGGTAGTCGCCGCCAAACTCGGAGCGCATCGCCTGTGCATCAGAGGCTTCCTCCGTGTCACGCCGCGCCCGGAGCGCCATCACCAGGAGGAGCCCTGCGCCTGCTCCGCCGATATGCGCGAAGTTGGCGACTCCATTGGAAAAACCAGCCGTTGATGTCAGGAAGCCTTCCAGAATATCGAAGCCCAGGTAGTAGAGGATCACCCACTGCGCTTGCCACTCCGAGACGGGGCCCAGCCCCGCGGAGTAGCGCCACCAGTTCCAGCCCCAGAAGATGCAGATGCGGGCGAAGGGGAACAGATAGAGATAGGCACCTGCAAGCCCCATGATGGCCCCAGATGCCCCCAGGCTGAACTGTTTCGGGTGGAAAAGCCCAACCATCACCTCATGAAGTCCATCGCCCGCCAGCCCGCAGAGCAGATAGACCAGCAGGTACTTGAGAACTCCAAGGCGGCCCTCGACCGCCGCGCCAAAGAGCCAGAGAAAGAGCATGTTGCCCAGCAGGTGCAGGAGGCTCCCGTGCAAAAACATTGAGCTGACCATGCGAATTGGGGAGAAAGTATCGTGGGAGATCGCCCAGTCCTGAACAACACCCTCTTTGGCACTGAGCAAATAGTCACTGGTGAAAATATAGATCAGTGTGTTGATGGCGATTAGGCCAATCGTGGCATAAGGAAAACTCTCTGGCGGGTTTTTAGCGCGGTACGGAATCATAGACTCAGTCTCCTTGAGTGAACAGGCCTATTATAACAAAGATAATACCGAGTTCCCAGTCGCTTGCGACATTATGGCGGCACGCCCATAGACGCCCACGTTCCTGTGGGCGGAATTGTGAAATGCGAGTTGTACAGGTAAACTCTCTAAGAGAGAGCTTATGACAACCAAAGCGGGGCCGACCTGGAGTGTTTTCTTGCTTGGCGAAGTAGAGGTACACGATGCTTCCGGGCAGCGTGTTCTCTTCCCGGGGCACCATTCAGTGGCGCTCTTTGCCTATCTTTGCCTTGAGCCGGGAAAAGTACACACACGGGAGGCTCTTGCAGAGCTGCTCTGGCCCACCCAGGAGCTAACCAGTAAACGTACCCGCCTGCGTCAGGAGCTGATGGTGCTGCGGCGTCTCTTTGGCGCGGATGACGAGGGGGGTGCGCTTCAAACTACCCGTACGACGGTCGCTGTGGTGCCTGAGCGTATTCTGAGTGACTGGGCCCGTTTTCAGATCGCCGCTCGCCAGCTTGGCTCGCCTCACGAAGAACAGGCAGTCGGCACGATCCTTGACCTCTACCGGGGGCCACTACTCACCGGCCACGATGAGCTGGTGAATGGCCACCGCCGAGAGGTGGAGGAGATCTTCGAGAAAGCACTCTGGCGACAGGTTTTCTGGGCACGTGAGCACCGGAAAAACACCGAGGCGGTGACCGCACTTGAGCGACTTCTGGTGCGTGATCCTCTTAATCTTGCGGCCAATACCGAGCTGATGCGGCTCTACCAGTCCCCGGGGCAGTCGGGAGCCGCACGGCGACAGTATCAAGAAGCGGAACGTGTCTGGCAGGAAGCTCTGGGAAATGCCCCGCCCGATGCCCTCGCGGAGTTCCTACAACCGCGGAGCCAGGCTCCCGCGCTTCCGGAAGCGCCACGGGCACCATCTAGCTTGCCTCTCCCAGAAGTGCCCACCCCAAGACCGTCTTCTCCTCGTCATGCTCACTTTCTCTGGCTCGTGGTTCCGGTTTTCCTGCTGGCAGTAGCGATGATCCAGATAAGCCGAAAAAAATCTTCGCTGTCTGCACCGGTTCTCAGTAAGGCAAGTGTCCGCTGGT
>JANNDD010000090.1:0-13843 GCA_031387365.1 Armatimonas sp.
GAGACACTCTACTTCCACGCGCAGTTTCGCCGTGAGTCGCCCAATGTACTGGGAGAAGATTTTCTCATCCTTCCCCAGATCTCAGGCAGCGGGCGCTTTCTGGGCTGCAATCTCGGAGTCATCGCCGACGAGCGCTACGAGGGCGCGTGGTGGGGCGAGGGAGAGGTGAAGATATGGATGGGCGACGATACCCACCCCACGCTGTGTGGCACCGGCACCGAGGACTACATCGGCACGGGCTGGGGGCAGGGAGCCTACGCCCAGCGTACCCAGGGCTGCCCCATCGCCGATAGCACCCAGCGCCAGTGGGCGTTTTACCGCTACCATCTGGACGATCCGATCTACTTTGACGGAAGCTGCCGCGTGGCCATTCAGACTATCGGGGGCACAGCCAAAGAGAAAGTGATCGCCCTGCAAGAAAAAAACGTCGCCCTGATTCCTGTCAGCATTGACACGGGCCAACCCGGAGGCTTCCTCCCGCTCATGAACCTGCCCCCACCCGTAGACCTCGCGACGCAACCCGACGGCTGGTGTAACTTTTGGCGCCAAGACGACTGGTCTGCAACGGCTTACTTCTACCTTGATGCCCCAGAATAGGAATAAAAATAGAAAAAACCTCCGCAGGATACGGAGGTTGATAGCCCGTGCGGGATTCGAACCCGCGATCTCCTGACTGAGAATCAGGCATCCTGGACCCCTAGACGAACGGGCCACAAGTGTTTTGGAGAAAACACACGGAGATGACGGGGCTCGAACCCGCGACCTCTGCCTTGACAGGGCAGCGCTCTAACCAACTGAGCTACACCTCCACAAACTAACAAAACCCCATCCACAACACAATGGGCGAGGAGGGATTTGAACCCCCGACCACCTGTTTGTAAGACAGGCGCTCTACCGCTGAGCTACTCGCCCTGAAGCAGACGCGGAGGGTATTTTAACATGGGAGTCTTCTCTTGTCAAGAGTGCGCTTTGGATTTCTTGACAGCGCCCCCGCGAGACAGTACACTCCCCAGTATGCGTCTCTCCGTTATCACCGATGAGATCGCGCAGGATCTGTCCCATGCTCTGGCTGTAATGTCAGAATATGGCCTCAAAGAGGCGGAGCTGCGCAATGTCTATGGTAAGTATATTGTTGATGCCGATGAGGATCTGCTGCGCCGTGTCGAGCAGGATCTCGCGGCGGGTGGGTTCACGGTCCCGTGCATTGATACTCCCCTCTACAAGTGCGATCTGACCGGGCTGGCCGCCGCAACGGGGGCGACCCACAATGCCCAGGAACGCACGCTCGACGATCAGATCCCACTTCTGGAGCGAAGCATTGCTCTGTGTAAGCGCTTCAATGCTCCTTATATCCGTATCTTCGCTTTTTGGCGACGTGGCCCGCTCACCGATGAGATCGAGGATCGGATCGCTCAGGAGCTGGTGCGGCCTTGCCAGATCGCGGAGGCGGCGGGGGTGACTCTGCTCCTAGAGAACGAGCATGCTTGCTATCTGGGAAGCGGAGTGGAGACCGCACGGATGATCGCGCGGGTGAACTCTCCGGCCTTGAAGATGCTCTGGGATCCGGGCAACGCGCTCCATGCGGGTGAGCTGCCTTTTCCTACAGGCTGGGAAGCCGCCCGCTCCTACACCGAGCACATTCATATAAAAGATGCGCGAAGGCTGAGCGAGGATAAGCTAGCCTGGACGGTGGTAGGCGAGGGAGATATTGACTACAAAGGTCAGATCGCGGCGCTCAAAGCCAGCAACTACTCCGGTGTTATCGCACTGGAGACACACTATAAAGCCCCCGGCGGCGACTCAGAAACCTCGTCGCGTGCCTGTTTGGAAGGGATGATTCAGCTATGTCGTTGATGGGAATGAAGCAGCATATCCAAAAGTTTTCCTTGCCTATTGTGGCATTTATTGGCATCAGTATGCTTGGCACATCGGTTTACAGTGGGCTGGGACGTAACTCTGGCAATGCACGTGCACGTAGCGAGGCGAAGGCCGAAGCCACTGTTGCACAAGTAGGCAGCCAGGCGGTGACGCAGCGCATGCTGGATCGGATCATGGAGCCGCAGCTCCAGCAGTTCAAGATGTTCGGAATGCCCCCGCCCCCTGCGGAGGCACTGGATAGCTACCGACTCCGAGCACTCGATGGGATCAAGTCCCAGGAGGCACTGGTGGTTGCCGCCAAGAAAGCGGGCATCACCATTACTGATGAGGAAATGAAAAAAGGCACCGATGAGGTCTGGGAGACACAGGTGCGCAGCCGGATCGCCCAGCAGCTCACCCTCAGTGAGAAGGCAACAGATAAAGAGATCAACGACACCCTTGCAAAGCAAGGAGCCAATATTAGTGTCGAAAGCCTTAAAGAGCAGCTTATTCTTCCTGATTCCCTCAGGATTAAACTCTTCAACGACAAGCTCACCAAGCAACAGGCAGAAAAGCTTGTGGCACTTGATACCTATAAAGTGCGGCATATTCTCATTAACTGGGATGGTAAAAAGACCACGGAAGCTGCTGCCAAAGCCAAGGCTGAGAAGCTCCTCGCCGATGTCAAGGCGACTCCTACCAAGTTTGCCGAGCTTGCCACTGCCAATAGCGAGGATCCGGGCTCCAAGGACAAAGGCGGCCTCTACGAGTGGAAAAAAGAGGAGCTGACGAGTTTGGTTCCTGAGTTCAAGGCTGCCATTGCGACTCTCAAGCCCGGTGAAACAACGCCCGCACTGGTACGTCATGCCGACCCCGACCCGAAGGGATATAAGGGCTTCCACATTATCCATCTGGATGCGATCAGCAAGGCGACCCAGGAGAAGCGAGAGGAGCTAGCGCGTGCTGAGATCACTAAGCTCGTGGATGCGGCGGCTCCAGGGATCAAGGTCGAGGTGCAGGATCCGGGCATGCGTGCGATGCAGCTCTTCCAGGATGCCTCGAAAGATCCCGCGAAGCCGGATGAGAAGCTACTCAACCAGGCAATAGCCGAGCTAGATAAGATCAAAAAAGAGGACGATCGAGCAGGAATTGTCCCCTTGCGCAAGGCCGCGATTCTGGAGAAACTCAAGCAACCAGCGAAGGCAATTGCCGCTCTCGAAGATGCAATTCAGTCTAATGGGGACAAGGTTGAGACACGCATTCGTATCACCACGCTTCTGATTGCCAAGGGCGATAAGGCCGGAGCCATCAAGCAGCTCGCCGAGGCGGAGAAACTCGCCCTGCCCGAGCCCGGTATCTGGGGACAGCTCGGGCAGCTCTACAAGCAAGCGGGCGATACGGCAGGGGAGCGGCGAACACTGGAGAAGAACCAAGCCTACACCCTGCGCCAGCAACAGCTCCAAGCTCAGGAGCAGGCGCTCGCGGCCAAAAATGCGCCGCAGAATACGAATATTCCAGGCAAGAATACAAACGCACCGGGCAAGAAATAGATGCCGCCTCGCGCCGGAGTGCTCTATCTGATCGCCACACCCATTGGCAACCTGGAGGACATCACGGCGCGGGCGCTGCGCCTCTTGCGGGAAGTGGATGTGATTGCCGCCGAGGACACTCGGGTTACCCGTAAGCTCCTGGCGCACTTTGACATCCACACACCGCTGATCTCCTTCCATGCGCACTCGTCGGCCGGGCGGCAGGATGCCCTCCTGGGCCGACTCTTGGCGGGCGCGTCGGTGGCGCTGGTCTCGGATGCAGGAACGCCATGTATCTCGGACCCCGGCGCCGATTTAGTGGCGGACGTAGTAGCTGCTGGGGTGCGTGTCGAGCCGATTCCCGGGGCGAGTGCTCCGCTCTGTGCACTGATCGCCTCCGGGCTTCCGACCGGGCGTTTTATCTTTGAGGGGTTTCTGCCCCGCACCAAGCCGGACTTTCGGGAGCGTGTCAAACAACTCGCCCGCGAGGAGCGCACGACCGTTCTTTTCG
Source organism: Armatimonas sp. (assembly GCA_031387365.1). Classification (GTDB taxonomy): domain Bacteria; phylum Armatimonadota; class Armatimonadia; order Armatimonadales; family Armatimonadaceae; genus Armatimonas. Next base: position 3,898 of record JANNDD010000090.1, read on the forward strand.
AAGCGCCACCGCGTCTGATTGAGACCCTGAAGGCGCTGGCAGTGGCGTGCGGCGACGAGCGCCTCGCGAGTGTGGGCCGCGAGCTGACCAAGAAGTTCGAGGAGCACGTGCGCGGCTCACTTGCCGAGATCATCGCGCACTTTCAAGAGACTGCGCCGCGTGGGGAGTGCGTAATTGTGATTGGTGGTGCCTCGCCACAGCCCGAAGTGATTCCTAACCCTGATGCCTTATTGCTCCAGGCGCTTGCCGAAGGAAGTTCGCCGAAAGACGCCGCCCGAAGTGTTGCCACGGCCACAGGGCTTGCCAAGAACGCACTCTACCAGCGGGTTCTAGAGCTGCGGGAGCCAACCCCCTAACCCCCGCCAGGCGGGGGAATAATGGGGACTATTTAATGTAGATGGGGTTGGTGAAGGCCCAGGGACGTGCCCCAAGAAAGAGCGGCCCACGCTGTGCCCCCACCTGGTAGGCTTCAATCCGGTAAGCGCCCGGTTTATCGGCACAAAAGCTCAGGCTTCCTTTGCCTGCCGCCACAATGCCCTCCCCGGCCCGGTAGAGCCGCAGGAGCGCCGTCTCCGGCCCCGTGGCGGTCAGCATTGCCCCAACCGGCGCGTCATCGCCCATGAGAGTTTCCCCTTGGCCCCCACTGGGCGGGGGAATTGAGTGGAAATCCAGCGCGATCTCCCCAAGACAGTCGTAGGCAAAGTAGCAGTGCCCGGCACGAATGGCTGTGTGAATGGCCTTGGGGGTACGTGTCTCGGCAAGAACATGTGTGGTGACAGCGCGAAACGAGTTCTCATAGCTTGGGATAGGGTGCTTCTTCTTGCCGATCTTCATCAGTGCGTGGGCATCGAGTGCGCCCAGCCCAATCTGTTTCTTGCCCTGCGCCAGCAAGTGATCCCAGCTCGCCAGCGATGCGTCCGGGCGGGTGCACAGGGCGCGGAGCACGGCGAGCTCGCCTTTGAGCCTCCAAAGCGGCAAGAGCCACGCGAGCGAGAGTGGGTTGATGTGCTCCCGCGCCACGGTCGAGAGGTTGAGCGCCTCCAGCCCTGCACAACCCGTCGTCTCCCAAGCGTCCCACGGGTGCTTCATGTCATCAGGGAGAGAAACCAGCGGCAGGCCCCCCACGGCTAAAATCGCGTCTATGGCAACTTGCGGCGGCTGACTGGGAGCAAACTCAAAATCCCCCGGCAGATCCAGCGCGAGCAGAAACGCTCCGCCTTTGACCGTGATCTCATCGCCCACAATCAGAAATGGGGTCTGCCCCGCGTAGCGCTCCTCTAAGCCATCGGCCTTGGGGCGCATCGTGTTGTGGTCGGTGAGGAGCACAAAGTCCACACCCGCCGCTTTGGCGGCAGCCATCACGTCTTCAATCGTCCCCGCGCCGTCGGAGTAGGTACAGGTGTGGACATGGAGCGCACCGCGCAGCCAGCAGGTCGCTTTACGACCATCTCCCCTGGCTCGTTCCTCGCCGTCCCCTCTTCCCCTGTTTGTTCGCAAGCTCACGGGAAGAAGGGCACCCGAAAGCCTCTCTTCCCGCGACGAAGGAGCTATCTGGGGAAGAGAGGTGGGTGAGCCGTGCGAACCCGGAGAGATGGCCCTTTTTTGCCACAAGAAGCGCCCGACGAGCGCGTCCCAGAACCCGCGTGCGCCCAGCACGGTGGCGGCGATTCGGAGCTTGGTGCGAAGAGACGAGGCCATAAAACAACAAATCCCCCCTCTCCCACCCGCGTAGCGAGCTTGTTATTGGGAGAGGGGGCTAGGGGGTGAGGGCAGACTAGAACGTCACCGTCTGGCCGGACTTGCTGGAGGCGTAGATGGCTTCTAGAACCTCGGAGACGACGCAGGCTTGCTCGGGGGTGACAATCAGCTTGCCATTGCCGCGAACCGCCTCGATCCAGACACGGGCCTCGACATCCTCGGCCTTTGATGAGGCGCCGTCGTAGAACGCGACCCCACCCGCTTCGGTCTGCACCTTGGTGTCGTAAAGGCGCGAGTTGTGCTCGCCATTGATCCAGAGGCCACCGTTCATGTCCGCGCCCGCCTCGGTACCAAAGAGGGTACACTTGGCCTCGCCCGCTTCACGGACATTGAGCGCCCAAGAAGATTCCAGGTAGATGGTGGAGCCGTTCTTCATCTTGATAAAGCCAAAGGCGCTGTCCTCGACGGTGTACTCTTTGGGATCCCACGGCCCCCAGGCATTGGCGGAGTTCGGTCGGTCCGCCAGCTTGCGAAAGACCGAGCCGGTAACAGACGCCACTTCGTAGTTGCCCATCAGCCAGAGCGTCAGATCCAGCGCGTGGGTGCCAATATCAATCAGCGGCCCGCCGCCCTGCTTCTCTTCGTCTAAAAACACGCCCCAAGTGGGAACGGCGCGGCGTAACCGCGTGGGCCTTGGCCATGTAGATCTCGCCCAGCTCACCCGCGTCAATGCGCTGCTTGAGGGCTTGGCTATCGGCGCGGTAGCGGGACTGGTAACCGATGGTGAGGAGCTTGCCACTCTTCTTGGCCGCCGCCACCATGGCGCGCGCACCGTCGGCGGTCTTGGCCATGGGCTTCTCGCACATGACATTCAGGCCAGACTCCAGCGCCGCAATCGCGATCTCATGGTGCGAGCTATTGGGGGTACAGATGTGCACGGCATCCAGTCCGCCCGCGCTGAGCAGCGCTTTGTAGTCCGTGTAGACGTTAGCGCCCGCTGCGCCGTACTCCTTGGCGGCTTTCTGCGCCTTCTCCCCCACAATGTCGCAGAACGCGACCATCTCGACACCGGGCACCGTCTTGAGACTGGGCATGTGCTTGCCATTGGCAATTCCGCCGCAGCCGATAATTCCAACTTTGGTAGTGGACATAAATTCTCCCCGACTAATTTCGTGTTTCTGTGCGACGGCAACGCCGCGAAAGTTCCCGACTATGGTACCCACAAACGCGGTGTGATTGCTACCAAAAAAACTAACTTTCCCTGACTTACCTTCACTTACCCAACCGATTGGAGCAGCCGCTCTGCCCAAGCAAGCCGCTGGGGATGAGCCGCCGCCTCCACTTGCTCTCCCGCGCTAGGGACAGACTCTCGTAGGGCTTCCCCAAAAATCTCAGGGGGGCGGTAGTAGTGAACCGTGATGTAGTGGTAGAGCATGATGGGGGCACGAAACGCCTGTCCCTCCCTGCCTACAACCAACACCTCACCGTTGTCCAGAAAGAGCTCGCGGTCTCCTATGCGTATGCGGAGCCGCGCCCCATCCTCGGGCGCATGAGGGCATAAGTGACATTGATGAAAACCAAGCATCAAGCGAACAGGATGTGCTGTATGAGCGAGAAGGCGACGAAGTAGTAGCGGATCAGGTGGTTCAGTGCTAGTGGGAAACGGTTGCTCTTGATCTAGCCAACCGATATTGAGTGCCTCGGGATAAGCTTGGGTGATCTCGTCGCCCCAAACTGGATTCTGTTCATAGGTATACAGCGTCAGATCCTCAAAGTAGGCCACTCAAAGTCCTTCTGCCTGAGCCTGAAGCTCGCTTAATAATTCTTCCGCTTTCATGATCTTAGCCTGTTCACGTACAAACTCAAGATTGGTAGGTGTGTTTCGCCGAAGCATCATCACCACATCACGGCGACTCTTATGGCTCCCAAGCTGAATCCAGCGTAACTTAGTGAGAATCGCATCTTCTTTGGAAAGAATAGGTAAACTCACTTCTGGGAGAATTTCGACTTCGCGAGCACGCTCGAAACTGCCTGGAACTAGCTCGCCAACATGTAAGTCAATTCGGATGAATGTTTCTTGGTGAAGAAGCTGAGCCATACTTTTATTTAAAATGGCTTCAGTTAAGAGTTCTTGGTCTGAAAAATAATTATCTCCAATACTATCAATTAAACGCTTGGCATCATGGCTTTCAGAAAGCTGTAATACGAAATCAATATCTTGTGTAAATCTAGGTTCACCATAATACGATGACACGAGACCACCGGTCAAGTAAAACGAAATATTTGCTCCCTTAAGTTTCTGGACAATATCTTTTAGTATCCGTATAAGATCGTCACTGTTCACGGAAATGCTTCATTAGTCGTAAAAAATTAGTATCACCCATATACATCCGCTCCGCAATGCGATATTTAAGCTCTTTATCAGAAAGTGAATTACCATACTCTTGACGGACTTGTAACGCAATCATATCCCAACCCGTCTGACAGAGTGCGGTGAGACGTTGCACTCTCTCTAATCCTGTCATTTGATCGAGAAGTTGCTGATAACGGCGCTCAACAGAAGTTAAGGGAAACTCGTTCATCTTTAAATCCCTCTAGCGCCCCTTAATGGCCCCAAATGTCATGCCACGCAGTAAGTGATTGCGCATGAGAAATGTGAAGACGGCGGCGGGCAGAAGAAAGACCATGGCCTTGGCGGCGACGGCGTTCCAGGGGATTGAGCCGCCACCGATCACGGCGGTGATGGATGGGGGCGCGGTGAGAGGCTCCAGGCCGGAGAGGAAGTAACCAAACGCGTACTCGTTCCAGGCGTTGAGGAACACAAAAACGGCAGTAGTGGCCATGCCGGGAAGCACGAGGGGCAGGACGGTTTTCTGCATGGCACGCAGGCGCGAGTAGCGGTCCAGGAGCGCGGCCTCTTCGTACTCCGGCGGGACATCGTCGGTGAAGCCCTTCATCAGCCAGGTCGCAAACGCCACCCCGACCGTGGTGTAGAGCAGCCCCAGCCCATGGAGCGTGTTGAGCATCTTGATTCCCGTTTTTTGCTCGATGAGCTGGTACATCAGATACACCGGCACCAGCACCACGACGGGCGGGAGCATACGGGTCGAGAGGATAAAGAAGAGCGCATCGCCCTTGGCCTTGATCTTAAAGCGCGAGAACGTGTAGGCCGCGAGCGTTCCCATAAAGACCGCAATCACGGTAGAGATGACACTCACTAAAAGGCTGTTACCCATCTGGCCCATGAACTTCTTGCCATCATCAGTGGTGAAAATGGCGGAGTAGTTCTCGCCCGTCGGGGAGAAGGCGAACTTGGGCGGCATGGCATTGACATCGGTGTACTGCTTCAGCGAGGTCACAATCATCCACCCCAGCGGGAAGAGATAGGCAAACAGCGCGATACCGATACCGATAAAGGCCAAGGCGGACCGAAGCTTCCGGGGCAGGTAGAACGTCCCGGCGATCAGGGCCACCAGCAAGAGCAACCCGCCGACGAACATTCCGCCCCCGGCCTTGTATGCTCCCCAGAGCAGAAGCACGGCGAGTGTCGGCGTGGCGGCCTTCTGGAGCCCGACGAGCCAGGGAGTCTCGGGAGCGAAGAGCGGGGCGGCATCGAGCTTGGCCTCGCCACGAACGCGGGCCATCATCATTAAGTAGAGATTGGTCAGCCCGATAATCACCAGCAACACAATGTAGGCCAGAGCGCAGGCCTTGCCCGTGTTCCAGTTGCGGAGCGCCTCGCGGAAGACCTGAATCGAGACAGTCTCCACAGTCGCGCCGCGCTCGGTCATGATCCAGGCCAGATCGAACATCTTGAAGCTATCAAGCGTGCGGAAGAGCAACGCGATGAGCAGCAGCGGCGTGATGAAGGGCATGGTGATGAACCGAAAACGGAACCACTCGCTCGCCCGGTCCACACTCGCTGCTTCGTAGAGTGTTTTAGGGACGCTCGCGAGCCCTGCCAGCGCAATGAGCATCACAAAGGGAGCCCACTGCCACGTATCCGCGATCACCACGGACCAGAGCGCGTGGTCTTTGTCGGTCCAGTTAATCGGCTTCTTCGGGTCCATCAGCCCCACGGAGCCGAGGAGCCAGTTAATTACGCCAAAGTTGGTGTCCAGCAAGAAGCGCCAGAAAAGCCCCACCACCACGGAGCTCAGCATCATGGGGAGCAGAAAAAGTGTCGTAATAATTCCCTTGAGCTTGAAGCTGCGGTTCAGCAAGATCGCCAGCCCGAAGCCCACAGCGAGCTGCAAGCCCACGGCCAGCAACACAAAAGCTGCAGTGGTCGTAAACGACTGCCAGACCTGCTCCCGGCTCATCATCTCGGTGTAGTTGGCATTGCCAATCCACTCCGCGGGCTTGCTGGCATTGGCCTTGAACTTGGTGAAGCTCAGGCCCAGCGACCAGAACAGGGGGAAGATATTCATGGCTACCAGCAATAAAATTGTGGGTAGCAGAAAGAGATTCGCGACCGCGCGGTCGGTGAGCGCTTTTTTCGGCGCAGTGGAGTCAGTCTTCGGCACGGCTCAGTATACCAAATGCAGATTCCTCTGGAAACGTGTAGATGCCGCCTTTGCGTGTTTTGAGGAAAGTAACCGTCTCACCGATGCGCACGTTGCACTCACCGCCGTTCTGGGATGTCAGTGTGGCGTGGGTGAGCTGGCTGTCTCGCCACTGGAGGCTGACCAGGTACCCCCCTCGGGCACGCAGACCCGAAACACTTCCCTCTTTCCACTGCGGCGGCAGAGCGGGCAGGAGATGAATCTCACCGCCGTGGCTCTGGAGCAGCAGCTCACAGATGCCGCTCACAGCGCCAAAGTTGCCGTCAATCTGGAAGGGAGGGTGCAGATCAAAGAGATTCGGGGCCGTGCGCTCGGGGGTGAGCAGATTCGCCAGAAGCGCGTGCGCCCGCTGGCCGTCGCCCAGCCGCGCCCAGAGGTTTAGCTTCCACGCCAGGCTCCAGCCCGTCGCGAGATCGCCGCGCAGCTCTAAAGACTTGCGGGCAGCGGCGAGCAGCTCCGGTGTCTGGCGCGTGATCTGTGCACTCGGATAGAGCGCATAAAGGTGCGAGACATGCCGGTGATCACGCTCTGGAGCGTCTAAGTCCCAGTCCTCCAGCCACTCCTGAAGCTGGCCCGCGCTTCCGATCTGCAGAGGCGGAAGCTGGGAGCGCGCCGTGCGCACGCGGGCAACAAACTCGGTGTCACGCTTGAGAACCTCTGCCGCACTCACCACATTATCAAAGAGATCCCCGATAATCTGGCTGTCCATCGAGGGGCCTGCGCACAAGCTCACGCCTGGGTGGTGGGCGTTTTCCGGGGAGTTGCTCGGGCAGGTGACCAGCCAGCCACTCTTTGGATCGGTCACCAGAGTGTCTAGAAAGAAATCCGCCGCGCCGCGCAGGATCGGGTAGTACAGGGCGAGGGCGCGCTTATCGCCGGTGAACTCGTAGTGATCCCAGAAGCTCTTACACAGCCAGGCGCCGCCGCAGGGCCACATTCCCCAGAAAGCACCATCCACGGGAGCGGTTCCCCGCCAGCCATCGGTGTTGTGGTGACAGACCCAGCCGCTCGCTCCGTAGTGCGCCTTCGCGGTGCGCCTCCCAGACTCTGCCAGATCCCCGATCAGCCGAAAAAGCGGCTCGTAGCACTCCAGAAGATTCGCGGGCGCGGCGGGCCAGTAGTTCATCTCCGTATTAATATTGACGGTGTACTTGCTGTCCCACGGCGGGGTGAGTGAGTCGTTCCAGAGCCCCTGGAGCGTGGCCGCCGAGCCACCGGGACGCGAGCAAGCGATCAGTAAATAGCGTCCGTAAGCAAAGTGCAGCGCCGCCAGCGCGGGATCCGTGCCGGTGGCGAAGTTGCGCACCCGCTCATCGGTGGGCAGCTCAGGCTCCGGGCCAAGATCCAGTGCCACTCGAGAATAGAGCTTCTGATAGTCCGCGACATGGGTCACCTTCAGACGATCCCAGGACTTCTTCATGGCCTTGGAGAGTGCCTTCACGTTTCGGGTCGCGGAGTCGTCGGAGGTATCCTGCCAGTTTGCGTAGCTGGTGGCCAGGGACAGGAAGATCGTAACACAGCGCGCCCGGACATTTAGCCGCCCTCCCTCGGCGGTTATTGTCCCATTTCCCTCCAGACGCACTTGTGCTCGCGCCTCAAAGAGAACCGTATCACTCATGCCCGAGAGTAGCAGTGTCTTGCCCGAGGCGCGGCTCTCATGGGCAGGGTGAGGACAGTGCATCCCCAAGCTCAGGCTCATGAGTGCGCTGGATGAGAGCCTGATAATAATGAGACCATCGGGCTGGCTGGCAAAGACCTCACGGGTGAACTCCACACCGCCCTGGGTGTAGCGCACCCGAGCAATGGCTTCGTCTAGGTCAAGCTCCCGCTGGTAGTCCTGGATCTCTGCGCCTGAGGCAGGCGGCTGGACGCTCAGCAAGAGGCTTCCCAGCGCTTGGTAGGGCATCTGGCGCAGTGGCTGGCTCAGGAAACGCTCTTGCACCAGCGCCTGGGCGGCTTCGTACTCACCGGCAAAAATCAGCCGACGGATCTCCGGGAGCGCCTTGTGCGCGTCGGGGTTAGCGTAGTCGTGGGGGCCACCGGCCCAGAGGTTGCCATGGTTGAGTGCGAGCCGCTCGTTTTCGACTCCCCCATAGACCATCGCCCCGAGGGTTCCATTGCCCAGAGGAAGCGCCTCCAGCCAGTCTTGCGCGGGCTTGTCGTACCAGAGTCTCATAGTAAAACCTCCGAGGAAACCCCGGGTACCCACCCGAAGGGAAGGGTGCTTAGCCGTGGGAGGAATTGGGAACCACATAGAAGTTCCCGCGATTGAGTCTTCAAATTATTTTTTGCCTTACCTTTCCGATTTTTTGATACATTGCTGAGTATCGTAGTGGCTCTAATGCCAGGTATGAAGGCACGAAACCTTTTCAGGTGGACACGGTTTATTTACCTTCACAAGTGAATGTAGAGAGTTGAGCCAACACACCGTTTTGGCTCGTAAAACATTCAGACGGCATCAGATCTTCTTTCTGATGTGGCTCCTGGTAGCTTGCTACCTAGAGCACGGGGCAATGTAACTTGCCCTACAGACGGGGAGACGGGCTTGCCTGCCTCCACTGTCAAAGCCTCCCGGGTACCCTCTGGGTGCTTAGGCGGAGGAATAAGTTACGCCATTGTCTCCAACATCTCCAGAGTGACGGCATAGCGAAGGGGTTCCCCTGCTTGCCAGCACTCAAACTCATCAAGGCACCAGTCGGCCATGCGGCGGGTCTCGTCGTTGAGGGCCCCTGCAATATGGCTACTGAGCCGCACACCGGGCAGCTCCCAGAGCGCCGAATCTAACGGGCACGGCTCGGGCCAGGTGACATCAAGTAGTGCCGTGAGATCTGGCCGGGCTTTTAGAGTGGCAACAAGCTCACTCTCAATAACTGTCTGACCACGCCCCGTATTGATAAAAACAGCACCGGGCCGAAGCTTTGCAAAGTGTGCGCCCGTCAGCATACCCACGGTCTGCGGATTATTTGCCAGGTGGTTTGAGACCACAAAGCCACGAGAGAACGCCGCGTCTAGGCCGACTTTCTCCACGCCGAGAGCTACCGCATCTTCCTCACTCAAAAACGGATCAAAGACCAACACTTTCAGCGCAAAGGGCTTCAGTAGCGCGATCACCCGTCGCCCGATTGCTCCCGCGCCCAGCAGCGCTACTTCCTCGCCGTAGCTGCCGGGGCCACGAAAGGCCGTACGTGTCTTGGTGCCGTGGAACTCCCGGGTATTGCGAAAGTAGCCCTTAGTCGCCAGGAGGATCTGTGCCAGCGTGAACTCCGACACCGGCACGGCATTGGCCTGCCATGCACTCACCACGATGATTCCTCGCTCCAGCAGAGGACGCGCAAAGCTCTGCACCGAACCTGCGGCATAGAAAACAGCACGCAGGTTTGGCAGTGAATCGAGCTGACTCTCGGTCAAAAACGGCATTCCCCAGGTGGAGAAGATCACTTCCAGAGCACTCAGCTCCGGTAAAGTGGCCTCCAGTTGAGCAGGCGCGATAATCTCAGGCCGAAGTTGTGCCAGCCGTGCCAGCCTCTTCAGGCGCGGGGCGTCGAAGAGGCGGTGGACAGTATCAGGCGGGGCGAGAAAAGCGGCTGAGGTCACGGAGCCAGCGGGTCCAGAGCCACCCAGCGGCGCTCCTCCCAGGATTTCAGGCCCGCCTCGGCAAGCTGGACACCTTTGGCACCCTCGCG
>JANNDD010000091.1:0-3175 GCA_031387365.1 Armatimonas sp.
CAGGAGGCAGCTCTGGCAAAGACACTGGGGCGAAATATAACCGGATTCATGAGCGGTGATGCAGCCCGCAGCGGCGATGCATTGCTGAATATTGTCATCACTCGCGCTTCGGGGGAGCGCCTGGAGGGGACTATTCCGACCTTTGCTCTCCAGCTTCTCGCACAGATTCTAAACGACATGAGCCAGGGAAGGTCCGTGACGCTTATCCCAAACCATGCGGAGTTGACCACCCACCAGGTGGCAGCCATTCTGCACGTCTCACGCCCCTTTGTGGTTAAGCTGCTAGAGCAAGGGGCTATCGCTCATCACAAAGTGGGACGGCATCGCCGTGTCCGCTACGAAGATCTCAAAGCCTATATCGCCAAAGGGAAAACAGCTCGCGTTGAGGTTCTCAAAGAACTCATCGCCTATGATGAGGAGCTTGGAATTACCGATGTTGGCATCGAGTAACGCAAAGCCCAACCGACTGACCCGAGCTGATCTTTGAACGAAGAAGACTTGCATCGCGCCGTCTTAGACGCGTGCGTTCTGTATCCGCCCGGACTCAGAAACCTCTTCATGTGGCTGGCGCTTGAAAGCGTTTTCGTTCCAAAATGGACAGCACAGATTCACGAGGAGTGGATTAGCAACGCGCTGGAAGGCGACGCCAAGAGAAACGACCCGCCTCAGCTCACCAGGGGAAAACTAGAGCGTGCTCGCAGTCTGATGGATCATCACTCTGTCGGGAGCAACGTCACAGGGTACGAAAGGCATATTGCCTCCCTTTCCTTGCCCGATCCTGACGACCGCCACGTGCTTGCCGCCGCTATAGAGTCTGATACCGATACCATCGTCACCTTCAACGTCCGGGACTTTCCCAAGTCGGCGCTGGCCCATCACGGGGTTGAAGCCATCAAGCCCGATGACTTTCTATGTGAGCTCTACGACGGAGAGCCTGCGCTTTTTTGGGGAGCGGTAGAGCGCCTCCGAGCTTCTCTCAAAAAGCCTCCTATGAGTATCGAGGAGCTGTGCCAACGCTACCAAAAACTCGGTCTAAATCGGCTGGTGCAACGGCTACAAGGGGGCTAACCCGATCATGAATAGGCAGGGATAGAGATGAGTTATGAAGCCGTGGAGTCTCGCTTTGAAGCAACCGAAGAAAAAGGCGCGGTGTCTTCGCTATTGTTGCGCCCCGAGGGAGCACGCTGGCTGCTGGTTCTGGGGCATGGCGCGAGTACCAACATGCGCCACCGGACACTCCAGACCATAGCGGAGCGGCTGGCAGATGTGGGCATCGCAACGTTTCGCTACAACTTCCCCCACATGGAGCGCGGCGGCGGGGGGCGGGACTCTCAGGCAGTCTGCCTCGCGACAGTGCGCTCGGCGGTTGCTGCGGCGCAGGCGGCAGCGGGCGATTTGATGCTTGTGGCAGGCGGGCACTCCTTTGGGGGGCGAATGACCTCCCTGGCGATGGCACAGGCTCCGCTGGAGGGCGTTCGTGCCTTGGTGTTCTTCTCCTTTCCCTTACACCCATCGGACAAGCCAGGGATCGAGCGTGCCGAGCATCTGAAGGAAGTTTCTGTGCCGATGCTGTTTTTATCGGGCACACGTGACGAACTGGCGAATCTGGAGCTGCTACGCCCAGTCTGTGAAAAGCTGGAGGGCAAGGCGACGTTGCATCTGCTGGAGACTGCGGATCACGGGTTTAAGGTGCTGAAGCGCTCCCGTGCAAGCGAAGAGGATGTCTTTGTCGAGATGGCTCGGGTGCTGAAAGAGTGGCTGTCCGCGAAGGAGCAGCACCGGTAAAAACAAAAAAACGACCTCACTCCCAGCGGAGCAGATCGTTTGGTGAAGGTTCGAACCTTCGCTTTAAATCACTGGTTTCCCAGGCGACTATGTATATAGTATACGGCAAAATCGCCTTTCTGTGCCATAGGGATTGGCTGATACAAAATGGCGCATAGAAGGTCTGCGTAAGAAATCTAGACTTAGAACCGAGCTTTAAAGACTATATATGCCTAAATATTATCTGTTTTAGGCATATTAGTGTCTCAGATTCATCTCATGAAAACCACGACGTTGCATCGTCAACTTCGTAATTTCCCCAAGCTTCCGAGCACGCCGAGCATCCACTTACGTTTAAATGCGAGATAAATGACACATAAATGCCGGATGGCTACCCACTTCGGCGGGGGCGGTCAAATACGGGCGGCTTGATCCAAGAGGAGAGCTCCGTCAGGCGAGCTGCCACGAACTCATGCCCCGCTTCGTCTAGGTCGTAGGCTTCGGATAAGCGAACAAGCTCAGCTCGCTCACGCTCGCAGCGAATCACCTGAGCACGGTGGTAGATGAGGTGTGGACGCCAAAGAAGTAGGTTCGCAATCGTGTAGCTACCTGTCGGTGTCAGGGCAACCAGGCTACCATCTGGTTCAACTCGCCAGTGCAGGTCGTGATCGTCCTCAGGCTTGCACGGGTCTATGAAGCAACGGCCCGCTTCGTACTCTTCCGGGCTGGGCCAAGTGTCGCCCTTGATAGAGTTGCATTCATTGCAGCACCAGTATAGATTGCCGTAGAAACAAACCAGGTCAGGCCGCGCATTAGGGCCACCTTGGGGGCGATGATGGTCAATCACGCAGCCCGCCTCGCCCCCAAGGAAGTACTCATGGCGCAGGCAGTAGGCACACCGGTAGAGGAAATCGAGGCGCAAGTAGCGGCGGTAGCGTGTGTAGTCCGTGTAGGTGCGTGTCAGAACACGGCGAGTGAAGACCAACTAAGTGCCCGTGGATTTCTCTGCGTTTTGGGGTTTCTTGGGGTGGGACTCGATGAACCTACGCAGCTCTGCGAACTCTTGGTCAATGGCCGCCGCTGTCTTCTCCGCCCTTTGCCAGGCGGGAGAGGCGCGATCAAAGGCATTGATGCCCTCACAGACTTGCGCCAGCTCCTGCTCCTCAGCAGCGGTGAGTCCCTGAGCGAGCTTTTTATCAATGAGGCGTTTGTAGGGAGCCATGAGCTCTGGAGGATAGTACCCTGGCGTCTGACTCTGCTCTTGCCTTGCATCTACCAGCAGGCGGCGTAGCAGCTCGGAGAGTCCACCTTCCTGCTGCTTTCCCCAGCTCGCGAGCGGCTCATCTAGGTAGACCGTCACGCGAACGCGCTCGCGTGCTTGCCTGCCAGTAGCCTTGGTCTTCCGCGAGGG
>JANNDD010000172.1:0-1543 GCA_031387365.1 Armatimonas sp.
GGAGCGTAAGTTGAAGGATGCTGCCTGGGCTGCTCAGAAGGAGTCTGGCGCGGTTAAGGAGTCTGGCGCGGTTGCTGAGGGCTATCGTGCTCGTCGTTGGGTTGTTGAGGTCTCGCACAGTTGGTTTAATTTGTTTGGTAAGTTGACGATTCGCTACGAGAAGAACGGAATATGTCAATGATTTTGAGACACTTTTCTTTTTTAATTTAGACTCTTTTTGCCTCCATGCTTAGACTGCATTTGTCACCTGCGACTGGAGACAAATCGGATGCCATCACAGATGTCGAGACGGGAGGATTGATCCAAACCGCATCGGGCACACCTGCATGAACGGGAAGACCTTGGGAGAAGCGCTCGGGATGCAACGCAAAGGCAACGGCAAGCGTAGCATTACGAGCAGCTATCACGCGGGTAGCCTGGCCATGATGCACCATCGAGGGGGTCAGTAAAGCAAGACCTCCATGATGGTGCTCCTGGTTGTACCAGCCAAAGAACTCAACGCAGAAGGCACGCGCCTCCTCAATGCTAGCGAAGCGAGCAGGAAACGAGGGGCGATACTTCAACGTCTTGAACGCACTCTCCGAAAACGGGTTGTCATTGGAGACATGAGGTCGGCGCGGCTAGGTGCGCAGCGCACCGTACCGCTGTGTGTCTTGGTGATGCCCAGATCCTCAAGGAGCAAAGCAACGGGCTTAGAGCGCATCGAGGAACCACGATCCGCATGAAGCGTGAGCTGTCCGGTGGAGATGCCTTGCTTGAAAGCGCTCTCTGCGATGAGCTGCTCAGCCAAGACAGCACTCTCATGTGAAGCTACCATCCAGCCCACAGTATAGCGGCTGAAGACATCCAGGATGACATATAGATGGAAGTAGCTCCCTTTGATCTCACCGCGCAGCTTCGTGATGTCCCAAGACCACAATTCATTGGGACGTGTTGCCAGAAGCTCCGGACGAGCGTAGGCCGGATGGCTTGTCTGTCTACGGCGCTCCCCCGATGAGGACTTCTCTTTAAGGAGACGATACATCGTGCGAATCGAGCAGAGGTAGACCCCTTCATCCAGCAGAGTGGCATACACCTCCGCGGGGGCATGATCCACGAAACGCTCGCTGTAAAGTACCTCGCGTACGGCCTGCCTTTCGTTCGGCGAGAGGGCTCTGGCTCCCGCAGAGGTAGCCTGGCCCGGCTTGACCTTGGATAGGGTGACATGCTTGACCTCGGATAGGGTGACGTGTTCGGGGTTGACAGAGAGTTGACCTGCTTGTACTTGAGCGTCTACTTGTACTTGAGCACTTTGGTATCGGTACCAAGTTGCTCGTGAGAGACCCAGTGCTCGGCACGCGGTGGCAATGGGTAAAGATCCAGCAATGGGTAATATTTGAATATCGTCAGTCGTGGCCATGCTCGTAATTGCATTCATGAGCCTTCCTCGGGTGTCTCGTCGTCTTTGGGTGTCGCAAGAGTGATGCCCAGAAGCTGCGATACTTTTTTTTGGAGATCCAGTAGGGCTTGTGCCTGTGCGAGCTGGCGTTGCAGTTGCATTGTC
>JANNDD010000238.1:0-1888 GCA_031387365.1 Armatimonas sp.
GAGGCCGAAGGAGCCCGTGAGTGTCTGTAGCTGGTCTACCCCGTACAATCCAGCCAGCTTTAATCGGTACGATTTTAAGAATGCAGTGCTGGAGTACCGCAAGCGCGGCTACCTTGAACCACCCACATTTCTGATTAGCTGCGTTTCCAGCGACCCGCTGGGGGAACTCTTTTCCCAAGTCCAGGAGACGAGGCGCTGGGAACAGTTCGAGGGGTCGTGCCCTTATAATGGTGTAAATAGCTCGGTGGCTTGACGAGGCGGGCGAAGCCCGCCAAGGCAAAGAAAGCCACCTCCCTCTCCCGACAATTGGAGTGACAAAACTTCAGGAATCGAGGAGAAAGAAATGGCTCAGTTTGAGATTACAGTGGATGAGGCAGATATGCCAAAGTTGTTCAGTGGACAGGGCATGGCGGGACTAATGGAGCAGGTGCTCAATCAAGTCCTTGCCCACCAGGTGACGACGGCACTCAAGGCGCAACCAGGGGAGAGAACACAAGAAAGAGTCGGCTATCGAAACGGCACACGAGAACGAGAGATGCAGACTCGAATCGGAACCCTCACACTTAAAGTGCCAAGGACACGAGAGGGAGAGTTCAGCCCTGACCTGTGGGAACGCTACCAACGTAGCGAGCAAGCCTTCGTGCTGGCGCTCTGTGAAATGGTGATTCAAGGAGTTTCCACCCGCAAAGTGGAAGCCATCACGGAGGTGCTCTGCGGAGCCGCGTTTGGCAAGTCTCAGGTCTCCAAGCTCTGTCTAGCTCTTGACCCACTGGTGAAGACTTGGCGAGAGAGACCGTTGGGGGCTTTCCCCTTCGTTCTGGTAGATGCAATAGTCGTCAAAATACGTGAGGAAGGCCGTGTACGCCAGTGTGCTCTGTTGATTGCTTGCGGCATTGACGAGGCGGGCTATCGCCATGTTCTAGGATTTGCCCTGGGAGACAAGGAAAGCGAGGCGAGTTGGAGCGAGTTCTTTACGAGCTTGAAGGCGCGAGGATTAACCGGGGTAGAGTTCATCATATCAGACGACCATGCAGGACTGGTCAAAGCTATTGGAGGCAGTTTCGCAGGTGCCACTTGGCAGCGATGTCAAGCCCACTTTATCCGAAACCTCTCAGATGCTTGTCCTAAAACCGAGGTGGAGGCGTTCCTCGCTTCGGCCAAGCAAGTGCTTCACGCACCCGATCTTGCTAGCGCTCGCACGCGCTTACGAGAGACCTGTCAGAGCTTTGAAAAGCGGTGCAGCAAGGCGGTGGCTCTGCTGGAATCTGCCTTTGATGAAGTAACCAATGTACTGGTCTTGCCGGTGAAATACCACCGTCTCTTGAGGACAAGTAACTCCCAGGAGCGTTTGAATGAGGAGATTCGCCGTCGAGATCGCGTGATTCGCATTTATCCCAATCGTGCGAGCTGCGAGCGTCTACTTGGTGCGTTGTTAATGGAGTTTGACGAAGCGATGACGAGTGGCAAAGTCTATACCAATATGGATGAGTTCCACGCCTGGCATTTGGAGAAGTCTGAGGAGCACGCCTCACGAGAGGCTTTGCCAGAGGCGATGCCCTCTGCTGCTGCTTTTAAAGGAAAGGAATCTGAGGTGCTCTTGACGGTGGGCTAAGCCGCTGGCGAGATGCTTTTGGAGGCGAAGCTAGCAAGCTTCGCGGGCGGCAAAGCCGCCGGGGAGAGGGAGCGACTTTTACACCAAAAAAAGGACTTGACACAATCCCACGCCACGCTACAAAGGTGTGGGCACACTTTTGCTGGATATTGCACGTGAAAGAAGCCATGAGCGCGGTTGGCAGGGACGGATAGGGCTGCACTCCCTGCCACAGTCAGAAGGCTTTTATCGCCGTGCTGGACTCTTGGATCTGGGAGAGGATGCAGGCTATGGAAA
>JANNDD010000240.1:0-4955 GCA_031387365.1 Armatimonas sp.
GCCTCGCCGGTTCTCCACCAGGGAAAGCTCTTTCTGGTCAACGACAACGACGAGCGCGCGGAGCTGCTGGCCTTGGATGCGAAAACAGGAAAGCCGCTCTGGCAGGTCGAGCGCGACGAGAAGAGTAACTGGGCGACGCCATTTGTCTGGCAGAGCAGCACGCGCACCGAGCTGGTCGTCCCCGGCACCCGCGCCGTTCGCAGCTACGACCCGCGTGACGGCAAGCTGCTCTGGTCGCTCAAGGGGATGTCCAGCATCGCCATTCCCACCCCGATGACCGGTGACGGCCTGCTCTTTGTCAGTTCGGGCTATGTCGGGGATCGACTACGACCTCTCTACGCCATCCGCCCCGGAGCCAGCGGCGATATCACCGCGAGCGCGGCTCTTGCTTGGTCGAATCCCACCGCCGGGCCGTACAATCCGTCGCCGCTCTACTACGAGGGCCGTATCTACGTGCTCTATGACCGAGGCTTGTTCAGCGCCTTCGACGCAAAAACCGGCAAGCAACTCTATGACCGCGAGCGCCTCCCGATTGGCTCCGGGTTTACGTCGTCGCCGTGGGCCGCCAATGGCAAGATCTACTGCCTGAGCGAGGACGGCGTCTGCTATGTTCTTAAAGCGGGGGATAAGTTCGAGCTGCTCCAGACCAACCGTCTCACCGACGACGACATGTGCATGGCCACGCCCGCGCTTGCGGGGGATCGTCTGCTCATCCGAACCGCCAACACGCTCTACTGCGTGAAAAATAGATAAAGTGAACTATGAATATATCGAAAAATCGACCTTCCCGTTTAGTGATGCTCATTGCATTCGGCATTCTGGTGCTCTCAGGCTGCGTGAAACCGACACCCCCTACAACCGATATCTGGACAGCTACGACCACCGGCGATCTGGCCGCTATTCAGCAACATACGGTTGCGGGAACCGATTTGAACGGCAAGGACCCGGTGGGAGGTAGCACGCCGCTGCATCTTGCAGCTCTATACGGCCAGACCGCGGCGGCCGAACTGCTTATTAAGAAAGGCGCGAACATCTCGCAACACAATAACGATGGCGCAACTCCCCTTCATCTGGCGGCGTTCTTCTGCCATCCCGAGATCGTCAAGCTTCTTATTAACAAAGGGGTCGATCTGAAAGCCGTCAATAGCCGGGGCGAGACGGCTCTGAATACGGTTTCCAGTTCGTGGGACGCAGGACTATCCAAGGGCTACACCGACGCCGGTGGCCTCCTAAGGATCCCCATAGACCTGGATCACATTCGTAAAACGCGCCCAGAGATCGCGAAGCAGCTCAAAAGCGCGGGAGGATAGGTGGACCGTACGCCTGTCAACCGTCGCCACGACCTTGATGCCCTCCGGGCCTTTGCCATGCTCCTTGGGCTCGCACTCCATGCCGCGATGTCGTTTGTGCCTGGGGCTCCGTGGGCCGTGCAAGATACCCAGCAAAGCGACGGCTTCGGGATCTTTGTCGCTGCCGTGCACGGCTTCCGGATGCAGCTCTTCTTTTTGGTAAGTGGCTTCTTCACGGCAATGCTCTGGCGGGGGCGTGGCCTGCGTGCCGTGGTGACGCAGCGCCTGAAGCGTGTTCTCCTGCCCTGCCTTTTAGGCCTCGTGACGATCCTCCCTTTAGGGCACTGGGTCTCGGAGAAGGCAACCCAGCCCGTAAAGCGCCCCGCACTCACCCGTACTTTTTCGGAAGGAGCCGATCCCAACGGCCGCGATCCCGAGTTTGGAGTGACTCTGCTGGCTTGGGCCGCGATGCAGGGGGATCTGGCGATGGCGCAGCGCCTCCTCGAAAAAGGGGCCGATGTCAATGCCAAAAACGGCGATGGCTCGACCCCGCTCCATGGGGCCGCGTTTCTTGGCAACGATACGCTAGTGGCGCTCTTGCTGAGTAAGGGAGCCAACCCTCAGGGGAAGAATAACGCGGGCCAGCCTCCTGCCGAGTCCACGCGGGCCGATGCCGGAACCACGCAGTACCTCATCGGGCTCCTGCGCCTCCCTCCCCGTCCGCAGAGTGCCATTGACGAAGGCCGGAAGCGCTGCCAAGCACAACTGCCCGCCCTTCCTAGTGCACCACTGGGTGTGCGTACGGCCTACGGTGCGTTTATCAACACAAGCGGGTTCACCACTCCGGTCTTCGATCACCTCTGGTTTTTGTGGTTTCTCTGCTGGCTGCTTCCCTGCTTTGCGCTCTGGACACGCCTCAAGGGAGGAGTGTCGTGGCGGCCTCTCTGGCTCCTGCCCCTGCCCCTGATCCCACAGTTCTTCATGGGAACAGCAGGCCCAAGCTTTGGCCCCGATACCAATGTGGGGTGGCTCCCGCCGCCGCACTTAGTGCTCTACTACGGCATCTTCTTTTTCTTTGGAGCACTGTACTTTGAGAATGGGGGCACGAGTGGCAAGAGCTGGCGCTGGCAGCTCCCGGTCGCGTTGCTGATCGTTTTCCCTCTCGGGCTCATCACCATGGGCGCTGCCCCCGCCTTCTCCGGAGCAGTGCAAGTGCTCTACACATGGCTGATGATCTTTGGGCTGCTGGGGCTCTTTGGACACCTCATCACTCGTGAGAACAAGACCCTGCGCTACCTCTCCGATGCCTCTTACTGGCTCTATCTTAGCCACATCCCGCTGGTGATCGCACTCCAGAGCCTTGTGCGAAGCTGGCCTCTGCTCCCGGGCCTCAAATTTCTTGTCGTCTTTACTCTGGTTACGGCCGCTCTCTTGACGATCTACCAGACTCTTGTTCGCTACACCGTGCTAGGGACGCTCCTCAATGGCAGACGTCAAAAAAACACAACATGAATTTTAAATTACTACTCGCAGCGATTTTGCTGCTCCTTCCCACCCTTGCGCTGGCAGATCAGCGGCAGAGCTTTACGCTTCCCACCACAAAGATGCCGCCCAAAATAGACGGTGAGCTCTCCGATGTGTGCTGGAAGGACGCGCTCAAGGCGGGGGATTTCGCGCGGTTTGGCAGCAGCACGCCTGTCAGCCAGAAGACCGAGGCATGGGCGACCACCGATGGCAAGACGCTCTACGTCGCGTTTTATTGCCACGACACCCAGCCCGAGCAGATTCGTGCCAGCGAGACGCAGCGCGGTAGTGGAGCGGTCTACGGCGACGACCACATCACGGTGCTGATAGATAGCCAGCATCTTCATCGCGGACTCTCGGCGTTCTCGATCAATCCGATCGGGACGCTCTACCACACGCTCGAAGGGGGCACGGCGGACAATATCACCTGGGCGGGCGACTGGAAGGGCGTGAGCAAGCGGGTCGCGGATGGCTGGGTCTGTGAGCTGGCGATTCCCTTTGGTCTCATGCGCCACCCAGCCAAATCAAAAGTATTTGGGATGCAGCTCATCCGGGCCATGACCCGTGAGAGCAACTTTACCATCTGGCCCGCCGTGCCCTCCGACAGCCAGACACTCTCGCTGCTCGCGCAGACGGCTCCTGATATTCAGCTCGCTCAGCCCATGCCTGATGTCGCGCCCAAGCCCGTCTTTCTGCCCTACACGTTTGCCACGGCGAGACCCAGCGGCCAGAGTGGGCGCGTCGGAATGGACATCAAGTACCCGTTCTCCACCACGCTCACGGGCCTGATGGCGATCAACCCGGACTTCCAGACCATCGAGCAAAACGTCGCCAGTGTTAACTTCTCCTACAACGAGCAGTTTGTCGCGGATCGCCGCCCGTTCTTTGCGGAGGGTAGCGAGTTTCTTCCCAACCCCGAGCTCTTCTACTCCCAGCGCATCCCGCAGTTCGACACCGGAGTGAAGGTCGTCGGGCGCGACGGAGCCACTTCGGTGGGACTCGTTGCCTCGCAGGCACGGAGTACGAAGAACGACCGGGACAACATGGCCGTCTCCGTGAAGCAGGCCCTGGGGCTCTACAGTGAGGTCGGTGTCTCTGCCACGGCGGACAATATCTACGGCATTGTCGCCAACCGGGTTGCGGAGGCGCATGGGACGTATGGCTGGATGGCCAAAGACCGTCGCAATACCGCCTATCTGCGGCGCACGCAGACCTGGCTTGGGGCGCAGCCCAAGGGCAATGATAGTGTTCTTTACCTCAACAGCAGCTCTTCCAACGGCAAGCCCAGCTACACGCTGATTCAGTCTCAGCTCTCGTCGGACTTTATCAGCACCTTGGGACTGGTACAGAATCTGAACCGTAAGGGCTGGTCGGCCAGCACCGGGTTGCGCAACCAGTTCGATAGAGGCCCGCTCTTTTCTTATGACTTTAAGCTCGACTACAGCCAGGCCGATCGCCTCACCAGCGGCGCGTTTTTCTACGAAAACATCGGCAGCAGCGCCAGCCTCCAGACCCGCAAGGGCAACAGTCTCTCGCTGGATGCTAGTCAGGGCCGTCGCGAGGACAGTGTCACCAAGCGCTTCGAGGATTTTTCTAATGGAGTCGGGTTTGGCTGGAACCAGCGCACACTCTTTCAGGGCGGTGGCCTGCGTGTGGGGCGCGGTCGGCAGGGCGGTCTCCCGACAACCGACCTCAACTTCAGCCAGAGCTTTCTAGTGAGCAAGCCGATCTCGGTGAGCACCAGCTACAACCAGCAAAAGCGCGGCACGACCACCACGCGTCAGGCAATCGCGACGGGCACCTACCGAATAGATACACTGCGCACGCTCTCGGCAAGGCTTCTCTCACAGAATGGCAGTGGGAACGCCGCCAATGTCGGGGCACGCAACGGAACCAATTTCTATCTGGCCTACACCCAGCGCTCACGCTCCAACGGCGCGGATATTTTCGTGATTCTTGGAGATCCTAACGCCAATAATACGAGAACGCAAGCGACGGTTAAGCTCGTCAGGCCGTACTAATTAGTAGGATGTCAATGCTCAGCGCCGCTCGGCCGAGAGCCTGCGAAAGAACGCCTCGATGCGTTCCGCATTGTGCTCGTTCGTGAAGCGATCGCGCTCGGCCAAGACACGCGCGGTCGCC
>JANNDD010000244.1:0-1837 GCA_031387365.1 Armatimonas sp.
CGACCTACTGGAGCAAAAATATTCCCGAACCCTACCAAGGACGCGAGCGAGCGCTCTACCCGGAACCCGCCACTCTGACCGAGCTGGGCAAAAAACTACTGGGGCTGGAGAGCTGGTAAAATCCCCGCCAGCGAAAAGGCAAGCGGGGCTAGAGACGGTCCAAGCGCGGAGCGTCCTTCGGGAGAGAAGTCAAGAAGCAGAGGCGGAGCCGAGGGGCGCAGAGGCCCCCCACCGGGGCCACGTCTCATACGCGGCATTTGCGGGGATTGCCCCGATTGAAGACGGGCGGGTTTTCCAGCCCTGCTTCGGCATAGAGCTCGGCCATGACCAGATCGCCGTCAATGCCCTCGCCTGCATCAAGCTGCGCCAGCCCACGTCCAATGCTGGCAAGCTGCTCGTGGGTCAGGACGGGATCGGGCTCTCGGGTGGGCCCGTAGATTGCCGCCAGACGCAGGGCGGCCAGCGTGTAGCTCTGGCGGTCTTTCTCCGGCATGGCTGCAAGACGCGGGGCCAGGTCATCGGGTATCTCAAGTGTCAGGGTCATGGGTTTCGTCTGCCTCTTTCACCTCACATTATACTGCCCAGCGCTACCCGTCCCCGGCCCTCGTTGCGCCCGCCATCTCGTACCCACTGCTGTCTTTGCCAAACGCGGGAAGCACCGCCGATCAGAACGGCGGTGCTGGAGAGCCTGCGGCTGTGAAGGGCGTGCCGCCCATACCCAATTTCGCATTTTCATGGCCCGAAGCGGCCTTCGTAGCTTTAGCTCTCCAGACGCCCCGTTCTGATCGGGGCGGCTACTTCCGGCGGCGAGCCACGATCCCACCGACCATGCCCAGAGCAAGCAGAGCCAGAGTCCCCGGCTCAGGAGCGGAGGATGAAGTAGTGGTTATGGTGAGAGTTGGCCTGTGCAGACCACTGGTTTGGTGAGTAAAGAAAAAGGCGACCTGGGTGGCACCTCCTGAAATTGAAGTGATCTGCCCCCCCACTGCGATCAATCCTCCAATGCCACCGTTGAGGGTACTGAGTCCGGCGGCATTGAAGCTGAGCAACACATCTGTCCCATTATCAGCGTTGGAAATGCTTTTCGAGTTGAAGGAGGTGCCTGTCCCCAAGGTGTTGTAGGCGGGCACGCCACCTGCAGCAAGCTGAGCCGGAGTCGAGGTGGTTGAGGTTAAGTCGTAGGTCTCCGTAGCATCGGGCGAGGAGTAACCATTCCCGCCTGCGCCATCAACACCACTAGCGGGGTTGTAGAGTTTGAGGGTGGCGGCCGTGATCGTACCAGAGACACTGCTCAGGTCAAAGACGAAGAAGTTGCGACCCGTTATTCCACCAAAACCTGCAAAATAGTTGGCGTTGGTGCCCCCACTACCATCGTTGAAGATCCTGCCGAAGTCGGTAGCGGGCAGATCCGTCTGTGCTTGTGCGGCTTGTGGGAGGGCAGCCAGCCCGAGAAGCGTGAGTGCGGCCAGCGTGCCGCGTGTCAGCGAGAAGCGAAAAACGTGTCGAGTCATGAACCTATCCTTCATAGTAGACTGGGGGGCACCGGTAGGCACCCTAGAGACGAGAGCAAAACCCATGAGCGATACGTTCACAAGCCAGTGCCCGGTGGCATTGCGGGGATTGTACACGCAGACGGGAAAAAAGACAAGTCTGTTATTTCGCACCGGTAAAACCCCTCCACAAACACCGCAGGGGCGCAGAAAAGGTAAAATTAGGGCATGACCACGCCCGACACGCTCCGCGCCCAGCTCTCCGGGGTGATCGCCTTCCCGGTGACACCCTTTCACGACGATCTCTCGCTCAACCTCGACGGCCTGCGGCATAACCTGCAAGCGCT
>JANNDD010000261.1:0-5031 GCA_031387365.1 Armatimonas sp.
CCTTCACCTCACCAGGCTCCTTCTGCGCCGCCAACTCTTTGTGCGCCGCCAACTCTTTGTGCGCCGCCAACTCTTTGTGCGCCGCCAACTCTTTTTGAGCGGCCCACTCTTTTTGAGCGGCCAACTCTTTTTGAGCGGCCAACTCTTTTTGAGCGGCCCACGCAGCATCCTTGCGCTTTTTCTCCTCACCGCGAGGAACTACATGAGCAATGTAACCGGCCGCACGAATCAAAGCATCCGCTTCCTTGCCCGCATACCCATTGTCCGCACACAGGTTTTCCTCAACCCAAACACCATCCGCACCCAGAACCTGGCAGACAACCTTACCCTCAAGCACCGCCGCCAACTGCGTCACATCATTGCGGTTGGCAGCCGCTATCACCACAGAGAGAGGCACTCCGCGTCCGTCGCAAAGTGTGTGGCGTGCTGACCCATTTTTTTCCCCGATCCACCGGGTTAGGACCTACCGCGTCCACACCCAAGGGGGATTCCACTTTACAGCCGTCAATGCTTTGCCATTGCCAGTCAATGCCTCGGCATTCGTCGTACTCTAGTAGCCCTGCTCGGAACAACTCCAGGAAGAATCCTGCCTCTTGCCAGTTTTGGAAGTGCTTATGAACAGCACTGCCGCTTCCCATCTCTTTGGGAAGGGCTTTCCATTGGATGCCGGTTCTAAGCACGAAGAAGATGGCTTGTAGCACCCGTCTGGGCTCCATTGGTTTTCGTCCTGCGCCCGGCTTTCGTTTATATTGTTTGTTGGGGTCTCGTGTCTGTTTCGGGATGAGTGGTTCTGCGATTTGCCAGAAAGCATCTGATATTTGCCAAGATTGTAAGGTGCGCGGGGTACGCGACATGGTATCTGTTCTCCTGACAGACAGAATATCACATTATTTAAGGATAGGTTCTTAGTGCGCATCTCAAGTCCGTGGATCTCTTTGCTGGGGCGACGATACGAGGCGATGGCCGGGTGGCGCTGATATTAGATGTGATGGCGCTCGCGCTCCGTGCGAATCTCGCTGTGGAAACGCACCGAGGCCGGGTGGCTGTAGATAGCATGGGGGATGAGGCCGCGCGTGAGCGGGTTCAGACACTATTGCTCTTCCAGGTTGGGCGTAACGGACGCATGGCTATCCCTCTCTCGAGCGTGGCACGTCTGGAAGAGTTTCCCCGCAGTCTGGTCGAGGAAGTCGGGCGGCTCATGGTGGTGCAGTACCGTGGCCGGATCATGCCGTTGCTACACTTGCTGGGCTCTGTCACCGACACACACAGCGCTGAGTCTGCCGTCGCCCATGAGCCACTCCAAGTGGTGGTGATCGGCGAGGAGCCGCACTGTGTTGGGATGGTCGTGGACCGCATCGTAGATATCGTCGAAGAGGCGCTTACTTTTGAGGAGCAAGCTCCCGAGGGGCCTGTCGTGGGGACGATGATGATTCAGGGACGTGTTACGCAGATTTTAGATACCAAGGCGCTGCTCTCAGTGCTGCAAGAGGAAAACGATGGAAACACCACACCGGTTTTGCACTTTTTATCTGGGGGAGTATCTTTTCGGACTGACATTGATTCAGGTTCAGGAAGTGCTTCGTCCCCAGCCCATGACCAAAGTGCCGCTGGCCTCGCCCATGCTCGCGGGGCTGATCAACCTGCGCGGACAGATAGTCACGGCGATAGACCTGCGCAAACTGCTCCTACTCGGCGAGCGGCCTGACAATAAGCCCGCCATGAATATTATTATCAAGAGCGACGATGGCTTAGTCAGTCTGCTGGTAGATGAGATCGGCGATGTGCTAGAGCTAGAACATGGCGGCCACGAGCGTCCACCTGAGACACTGCAAGGGCGCGTTCGGGATTGCATCCAGGGGGTTTATCAGCTTCCTAACCAGCTCTTACTTGTTCTCAATTGTGCCCAGATAACCGGCAGTCAGGCTGTCACATGAAGGGAAGTATCAGAAATAAAATTGGGACGATCTGCCTGATCGCCATTACTATCGCTGTGGGAATGGCGCTCTACTCCGCCCGTTTATTAGACTCCGTCCGTGACGAGCTGAGCCGTGGCCAGGTCGTCGCGCAGGGAATTCGTAATCATATGCAGGCGGACATGATGCACGATGCGCTACGCGGCGATGTACTCGCTATGCTTCTGGCTAAAGAGGATCAGGTAGCTCGTCAAGCCGCTCGCAAGGATCTCTCCGTGCATGCGGAGATTTTGCGCAAGGCCGTAGCGGATAATGCAAAGCTCCCCCTGAGCCCACTGAGCCGTGAGCGCATCCTAGGCGTTCTGCCTGCGCTAGAAAAGTATGTTCTGACTGCGGGAGCTATCGGTGATCGCGCCCTCACCGACCCGCTTGGGGCTAACACGCAGTTGCCCAATTTCTTGAAAGCCTTTGGGGAGCTGGAAGGGGCAATGGAGAAGGTCAGCGAGGCACTCGAGGCCGACGGAAAGTCTAGCAAAGAGAGCGGTATTGCCTCGGTAGACCAGCTCAGTGTCAAGACGGGAGCTATGACCTGGTTCGCGCTGATTGTGGCAGGTGTGGGGCTGTCTCTGCTGGCGCGTAGCATCCTGCGCCCCCTGAACACTCTCATCGATCACTTCAAGACGATGGCTCAGGGAGGCAGTGTGGCCGACCGCATGGACGACACCAAGGCGGGTGAGGTCGGTGAGGTAGCGCGCTGGTTTAACCGTGTCATGGATCATCGCCAGACCGAGGCTGCGGAGCAAGAAAAGAAAGATGCCGACACGCGCGGACAGCTTGAGGCGATTCACCGAAGCCAGTGTGTGGTGGAGTACGGCATGGATGGCAGTGTCTTGACCGCCAACGAGAGCTTTCTTGCTCTACTGTGCTACCGAGCGGAGCAGATTCAGGGGCAGCACCATAGCCTCCTTGTGGCTCCCGAGGAGCAAAAAAGTGCAGAATACCGACAGTTCTGGAGGGACCTCGTGCAGGGCTCCTATCAAATAGGCGAGTATAAGCGAGTGGATCGGAATGGGCGGATCGGCTGGCTACAGGCGATCTACACGCCGATCCTCGATCCCCAGGGCAAGCCCTATAAGATTGTCGAGTTCGCTACCGATATCACGGCACGAAAAGTGGATGAGCTCAATAACACACGCAAGATTGAGCAGCTCAACCAGACACAGCTCGTGATCGAGTTCACTCCTGAGGGAATTATTACGAAGGCGAATGACAGCTTTTTGACCCTGATTGGCTACTCAGCCAGTGAGCTCGTTGGCAAGCAGCACCGCTCCCTGGTGTGTAGTAAGCACCACTCCGTAGATGAGTACCGCCACTTCTGGCAGGAGCTGACTACGGGCAACTACGTGGACACGGAGCATAAGTATATTGCCAAGGCGGAGAAAGAGCGCTGGCTTCAAGCGACCTACAACCCCGTTTTGGATGCAGGTGGCCAGCTCAAAAGCGTGTCACTTGTGGCGACGAATGTAACCTCACGCAAGCGGATGGAGGCCAATCTCACGGCGACCATGGCGGCAGTGAGCCGGAGTGCGGATGCACTTCTCATGGCGTCGGAGGAGCTGACCTGCATCAGCCAGAACATGGGGATCTCGTCCGATCAGACCGCAACCCAGGCCGCGCTTGTGGCCAGTGCCTCCGAGGAAGTGCACCAGAACGTCGCCACGGTTGCCTCCGGTGCGGAAGAGACCGGGATGGCCGTCCGTGAAGTGGCTCGCAATGCCGCTGATGCGGCGATGGTAGCCACCCACGCGGTTCAAGTGGTAGATCAAGTCAACCGTACGGTGGCAAAGCTTGGGGCTAGCAGTCGGGAGATCGGCGCGGTTGTCCAGACAATCAACTCCATTGCGGAGCAGACCAATCTTCTGGCGCTAAATGCCACGATTGAAGCGGCGCGAGCGGGCGGAGCAGGCAAGGGCTTCGCCGTGGTCGCTAATGAAGTGAAAGAGCTTGCCAAAGAGACCTCGGGAGCTACCAAGGACATTAGTCGCAAGATCGAGGCAATCCAGAAAGACACGGTGGCGGCAGTGGCGGCTATTGCTGAGATCGAGGAGATAATCCGGCAGATTCACGGCTTTCAGAACACGATTGCTAGCGCCGTGGAGGAGCAGTCCGCCACGATGTCGGAGATTAGCCGGACGATTGAGGAGGCGGCACGAGGCACCAGTGAGATCGCGGCAAATATGAGCGGGGTTGCGCAAGGTGCACAGGCCACAGCGACAGGCGCAAGCCAAACACTTAGCTCCGCAAGTCAGCTAGCACAGATGGCCATGGAGCTTACGGAACTGACACATCAGTTTAGCAACGAGGAAGAGCCTTCGCAGCAAGCTCCTAGCAATAGCTTCCGCATTGCCGAGAACGCTCTTCGGAGTCGTCGGGAGCCTAGTGGACGGCTATGACACTTGTCTCTGTTACTTCCGTTCGCAACAAGCTAATGCTCTTAGTAGGGGCATTTTTAGGGGTCTTTCTTCTGCTTGGCGGCGTGGCGGGCTGGGCGCTCCAGTCCGTTAAAGTCGGTGGCCCCTACTACAGCCGTATCGTGCAGTCCAAAGATCTCATCGCGGATGTGCTGCCGCCACCTGAGTATCTGATTGAGAGCTATCTGGTGGCGCTTCAGCTCAAAGATGCCACACGCTCGGAGGAGAGGCAGGCTCTATTGGAGAGCCTGAAGAAGCTCCGCAAGGACTACGACGAGCGGCATGCGTTCTGGGACAAGGATCTCCCGGTAAGCCCTGTACGCACGGCGCTCCTAGAGAAGTCCCACGCGGCAGCTCAGCAGTTTTTTGTGGTGCTTGATCAAGAGTATGGCCCCGCGGTTTTTCGCGGCGATACCGCGCGGATGAATGCGCTGGCGGCGACCTCGCTCAAGGCGGCCTACCAAGAGCACCGTAGTGCCGTGGACACTGTGGTCTCGCTGGCGACGCGGCGCTATGAGAGCGATGAGACGATGGCTCAGGGTGTAGTGCGCTTTGCGATGCTGGCTCTGTTGGTGCTGAGCCTGGTGATGCTGGTCGTGACAGGCGTGCTTGCCTGGCGGGTAAGTCTGAGCATCATGAAGGAAGTG
>JANNDD010000300.1:0-4179 GCA_031387365.1 Armatimonas sp.
GCTTCACCGCTCCGGCCAAGCAGTGCCCGACGATCTCCCCCCACTGGGAAGACCCCCAGGGCGTCCCAATCTCTGGGATTCTCTTTGGAGGCCGCCGCAACGACACGATGCCGCTTGTTCTCGAAGCAAACTCCTGGGAGCACGGCGTTTTTCTCGGCGCGACCATGGCCTCCCAGACCACGGCAGCGGCGGGCGGTGCACAAGGCGTCCTGCGCCGAGACCCGATGGCGATGCTCCCCTTCTGTGGCTACCACATGGGCGACTACTTCGCCCACTGGCTGGAGATGGGCGAGCGCATCCCCCACCCGCCCAAGATCTTCCACGTCAACTGGTTCCAGAAAGACGAAAACGGGACTTTCCTTTGGCCCGGCTATGGCGAGAACCTGCGCCCGCTGCTCTGGATGCGCGAAAGGATTCTGGGCGAAGGCAAGGCCGTCGTGACTCCCATCGGCACCGTGCCCGCCCTCGATGGCCTCAACCTTGAGGGCCTCCCCCTCGCCGACGGTGTGATGGGGCAGCTTCTCACCGTAGATCACGAACTCTGGGCAGCCGAGTGCGACGCAATCGCGAAGCACTTCGAGACATTTGGCGACAAGCTCCCCCATGCCCTCGCCGACGAGCTCGCGGCGCTACGAAAACGGGTAGGGTAACCCGATACAATAGGCCGTGCCGCTCTATAAAACTGTTGCCTTAGTGCTCCGAAGAATCCCGCTGGGAGAGAAAGATAAGATCCTCACGCTCTTCTCGCGGGATCTGGGCAAGCTACGGGCGGTGGCAAAAGGGGCACGCAAGCCAACCTCTAAACTCTCGGGGGCGAGTGAGCCCCTCTTGCTCCTGCGGGCATCGCTGGCAGAGGGGAGTTCGCTCGATGTGCTCTCCGAGGCCGAGGTGCGCGAGGCGTTTCCCAAGCTCAAGTCGGACTACGGGCGTTTTTTGCGCGCCACCTATGCCTGCGAGCTCCTAGAAAAAGTGATGGAGGAGCGCGACCCGCACCCGGAGAGCTTTGACTTGCTGCTCTCGACGCTCTATATTCTCCAGCACGCCGTCCAGCCCGACACCGCGCTCCACGCCTACGAGCTGCAGCTGCTCGCCCAGATCGGCTACGAACCTCAGCTCAGCACCTGCATCCGCTGCGACAACCCGTTCGACACCCACTACCCGCCCGTCGGCTTCTCGCCCTCGCGTGGCGGAGCACTCTGCATCCCCTGCACGGAGTTTCTCCACGGTGAGGCAATACCCTGCAACGCCACCACCATCTTGCTGCTAGAGCGCCTCACGCTCCTCACCGATGCCAAAGCCCTCGCGTCGCTAGAGCTTCCCCCTGAGGCGCTCTCGGAGATCAACCGCCTGCTCCGCGCCCACCTGCGCTATCGGATAGAACGAGAAATAAAATCCCTCGGAATGCTCGATGCCCACCGGCTGAGTTCGACGAATATGGTCTAGTTTTAGCGTCTCAGTGCGCGGGGAACTTACTCTCTGGAGATGGGCTCGTCTTCACTAGCTCCAGGCATTTCTCGATGAGAATCTCTCCGGTCAGCTCACCGAGCGACGTGCGGGAGACGTACTCGTAGCGGGGGAAGCTGTGGAAGTCCACTTTTGTTAAGATATAGCCAAAGGCATCGTTGGTGAGGCCGAAGAGTAAGTTATGTGCACCGCGCATCTTGCGCTTCAGGTAGAAGCCGATATTGGGAAGCGCCTCGCCTGGAATCGTGAGGATCTGCGCATCGCCAAGATTTACCAGATTCACCCGCGATTTTATCGTGTGATCTTTGCCATGGGGGTATTTCAGCGGGGAGTTGGTCACCACCTGCCACAGCTCCGGAGATTCCACGGGAAAAGTCACCAGAGCACTTCGGCAGAGTAGAGCCGCTTTTGTTTGCACCGGGGCTTTTGCGACAATGCGCAGCGCCTCATCGGCCATCGTCTTCCCGATCCGGAGACACTCCTCCCATGTCCGGGCATCTTCCCAGTAGCCTTTCTGGGGATCCTTGGGCCGATCCAAAAGACGATTATCCGCGGTGACCATGCCGCCCTGGGCGCTGTTCATAAAGAGAGCCATCCCGCCCGCCTTCACCTCCAACTGTTCACAGAGCGGGCCACAAAGGTCGGGGCTCAGGATCCCCACATCATTGCCCAGCACTTCCGGGTGGATCGCGTAGTTGACGAGTGTCGCGATTGTCTTGCCCTCGGGGGTAAGCGCCTGAATCACGGACATACGGCGGTCGTAGAGATCGGGTGCGTAGTAGTTATAGGCGATCTTCCCCTGCGCCTCCCCCGTGCCGATACGAAGCCGCGCGGGCTGCGCGGCGTCTATTGCCTCGTTGATTGCCTCCGCAGTGAGCACACAAACCCGCTCCATAAAAGCAAGATCGCCCGTGTGCCCCCCCTTGCCGTCCGGGAACGCGTAGCAATCGGGAGCACTGTGAGTGTGCGTCGAGCCGATGAGAATGTTCTGGGCGGCGACACGCGGGACGCGGGCACGCACCCTATCCGCCAGCACCCCAGGAAATCCGAGCAGATCGAGCCCGACAATAACAAGCTTGGTGTTGCCTCGTTGCACATAGAGTGCCCGTGCCATGAGCTCGCCGCGCTTCTCCCGTGTCGGACGTGTTGGCCCCATCCCACCCGAGACCGGAAGGAGCGGACGAGGCGTGATAATGCGCCTCCCCGCGCCCGCAAACAAACGATCGTTGTTGTTTTGCATCATTTATTTTTTCTCTACCAGGGCACAAAAGCAATGCCTGTAGCAGTCAGTTTAAAACGCTTCGCACGCACATGGCTCTCCGCGCCTTCCGTGTAATAAACCACCAGTACCCTGCCCTCTCTAAGTTCCAGCGTTGAGGTGTAGGCACCAATTACGTTATCTATCTCAGATGGTCCTTCCCAAGTTCTTGCATCGTCGCGGCTGACATGCAGCGCGGTCTGAGGAAGCCGGTGGGTCAGTAGAATCTCGCCCGTTTTGAGCCGTGTGAAGTGCGGTGCGTGGCCCTTGAACCCGCTATCACACGCGGGGCCCCAGCTCTTGCCGTTGTCGTGGCTCGTCGAGAAATGCAGGTTGACCTTGCTGGAGCGAAGCGCCGCGAGAAGCATGCCGTCTTTGAGACGAATCACATCAGTCTCGGCATCGAGTGGGATATTCTGTCCCTCACCAATAGAGATGGGAGCGCTCCAGGTGCGCCCAGAGTCCGTCGAGCGGATCACGCCACCGAACTCTTTGCCCGCGCCACCGAAGTAGATACCCAGTAAGCAAGTCTTGTCGGGAAGCTGACGCACGGGAGCGGAGCAGTACCAGCCCGGGGGGGCGACAATCTGCGCGGTTTTGTCCCAGGTCTTCCCCCCATCCAGGGAACGAATGAGCTGAGTCCCGATACCATCGTAGGGCCTGCCCCCCGTGCCCGGCTTGAGCGAGAAGAACGAGCATAATAGCGAGCCGTCCCTGAGCTGAGCGACATGCGGGTCGCGGTTGTCAAGAGCATCGTCAAAAATCGTGATCGGCGCACTCCAGGTCTTGCCTTCGTCCCGGCTCCGAACGGCGCAGATGCGCCCGCCCTGTGCCCACCCCTTACTCGTATCGGGCAACGAGACATGGCCGTAGCCGGTGTAGAACACACAGTATAAATCGCCGTTTTTCAGCCGACAGACATCGGGAAATGCCTGGTACGGCCCAGCGTCACCACCGCGAGAAATTATTTGAAAATCCATCCTTGCTTTCCCCCATACCCCTGCCGCCGGTTGAAACCGGCGTCTGCAATGGCGTCGTGCCTCCGCCGCAAAGCCCGTGCCGGGCTGGAGAAATAGGCTCGTAGCCCGGCACGGGCTTTGCGGCACGTAGTGCCATTGCAGACGCCCCATTCCATGGGGCGGTCACAAATTGATGATATTGGGCTTCCAGTCGAGTTTTTTGAGCATTGCCAGATACTCCTCGGGCTGCATCTCTTTGCCACCATTGATGGCCACCAGCATCGCCTCCATCACATTGGTGCCAAACGAGCGCCCGTCAAAGATCGGGGTGGTGGTAATAAGCTGCACCACACCGCGCTCTTTGAGTTCCTTCTGGTTCTCCTCCGTGGTGGTGTTTGTGAGCACAATCTTGCCCTTCAGATCCTCGGGCATGTGGCGGCGGATATAGAGAAAGTCGCCTGCAATCACATCCGCCCAGGCGTACCACTTGCCCCACTT
>JANNDD010000302.1:0-2057 GCA_031387365.1 Armatimonas sp.
TCCTCGCCGATGCAATCCGCCGCATCCACTGCGATGACTCCATCAGCGAGCTTTTCGAGAAGCAGTGGTAGCATAACGCCATGCTGGAGTATTTAGAAATTGAAAACGCAGGCCCCGCCGACCATCTGCGCCTAGACCTGGCACCAAGACTCAACCTCCTCACTGGTGATAATGGCTTAGGAAAGAGCTTTCTGCTCGATGTCGCCTGGTGGGTTTTAAGTGGAATCTGGCCATCAGACATTAAGCCGGAAATTCTTACAGGTCAACCAATAAAACCGCGAAAGCGGGATAGTGCTAAGATACAAGGTAGGTTTCTAAAACATACTCACGAATGGAATTTTAATACTCATCTTCAAGAATGGAAAATAGAAAACTATAGACATTATGACAAAAGCCTTGTTGTTTATTGTCGGCCTGATGGAGATTTTTGTATTTTTGATCCATTCAGGAACTCTGATGATACAGCTTTTATTTTTAGTAATAATGAAGTTTGGAATGGTCTGATATTTCAAAACACATATATTTGCAATGGCCTTATTCAAGATTGGTCATCATGGCAAAGAGAAAATGGCGAAGCTTTTTCTCTTTTAAATAATGTACTCAATGTTATTTCTCCAAATAAAGAAGAAATATTAAAACTTGGAAAACTGACACGGCGATTAAAGGATTCACGAGATATTCCAACTCTACAGTTACCTTATGGAGAAATTCCTGTTATTCACGCATCGGCAGGCATACGAAGGATTATTTCACTTGTCTATATGTTAGTTTGGGCATGGCGTGAACATAAGTTAGCGGCAAATCTTCTTGAGTTTTCAACCACACGCGAAGTTACTTTCTTTATTGATGAACTTGATGCGCACCTGCATCCGAAGTGGCAACGCACTATTGTCAAGTCTTTGATGGAGGTGATGAAAGTTCTCGCCCCTGAAGTCAATGTTCAGATCATTGCGGCGACGCACTCGCCGCTGGTGATGGCTTCGGTGGAGCCGTTCTTTGACCCAAAACAGGACGCGTGGTTTGACCTTGATCTGAATCGCGAATCTGGGCAAGTGGAAGTGACGAAGCGCACGTGGTATCGGCGTGGGGATGCGGATGCGTGGCTCAAGAGCGAGGCGTTTGATCAGAAGTCGGGGTATGCGCTGGAGACGGAGCAGGCGATTGCTGATGCCGACGCGGCGATGGGGAATTCTGAGACGACACATGCGCAGGCACTGGCAATTGACCAAAGGCTCATTCGTCTTCTAGGAGATGTTGACACGTTCTGGATACGGTGGAGGTTCTATTTTGAGGACCGTGGCTGGAAAAGATGATTCCTGTCGCACTGGCAGACGAGCCTGCTGATTTCGATACTAAAGTTAGGAAAAAGGGAGCTGCCTGGTTCCGAAAGAAGAAAATTGATCTAACCAAGCCTCTGCCCGACAAGATGGAGCCTTCTGCCTACTGGCAAGGGTGGTGCCTGCAAGAGCTGCACACAGCCTATGGCGGAATCTGCGCATATCTCTGTGTCTACATCGAATTCGTCATTGGGGGAGGTACCGTAGATCATTATCTTGGCAAGAAGGCTCGACCTGATCTTGCTTACGAGTGGAGCAATTATCGTCTTGCCTGCGACACGATGAATACTCGAAAAGGAGAGGCAACGAGTGTCTTGGATCCTTTTACTGTACAGCCAGAATCCTTTCAGCTTAATCTGTTGAGTGGAGCAATTTCAGCTACGGAGAGCCAATCTTCTCAAGAGGCCGAAGCGACTATTCACTGCCTGAAATTAGATGATGAGAAGTGCCGTGGGTTACGTCGCAAGTACTATTTGGAGTACCGTCAAGGGCATATCTCTGCGGATTTCTTAAGGAGAAATGCGCCGTTTGTGTACCAGGAGGTAGAGCGTCAGGGGAAGCTCAGGGAAAGTGAGAGGGAGTGGTAGCATAACGCACATGAAAAAAGAAGTCCGTAATAGCCTGATTTATTTTTGTGGCCTGATGCTGGTAATGATCGTCGGGGTTGTGGTCGCAATTTTTAAGGAAATGGGCGGAGCAACTCGGCCTTAGTCCGCGATA
>JANNDD010000318.1:0-3765 GCA_031387365.1 Armatimonas sp.
GGGAAACAGAGCGTTGGAGTTGTCGAGGCGTGCGTGCGACAGGCACTCAGCCCCGCCGCACTTGGGCTTTTCTTCCAGCCGATCCGTGAGCGTGCGCTCGCTGCCAGCGCCAACTCAACGGACTTTGGCGGGTTGTTTCTGGGCTTCAGCCTGTTTCTGATTGTCGCCGCGCTGCTTCTGGCCGCGCTCCTCTTTGGCTTTGGAGTGGAGCAGCGCAGCCGCGAGGTAGGAACGCTTCTGGCAATCGGTGTCACCCCGCGCCGCGTGCGCACCCTACTCTTACTCGAAGGCGGTCTGATCGCGCTCCTCGCCAGTGTCGCAGGAGTCTTTGCCGCCACACTCTATACCCGCGCCGTGATCGCCGGGCTAGGGACCGTCTGGAAAGACGCCGTGATTGGCTCGCCACTGACCTACCACGCCAAACCGGAGACGCTGATCGGCGGCGGCTTAGGGAGCTTTCTGGTCGCACTGTTCGTCATCTGGCTCGTGGCAAGAAAGCAAGGGCAGGTGTCGGCGCAGGTGCTACTAAGTGGTGCCATCTCCCCCGGCTCGTCCCTCGCCACCCCCTCTTCCCCTCAGGGCTCGTTCCTCACCGGGAAGAAGGGCACCCGCGAAGTCCCTCTTTCTAGCGAGGAACGAGCGCCAGGGAAGAGGGTCGCCGTCTCAGCGGCGGGGAGATGGCTCCCCCTCATCCTTGCTGTGCTCGCGCTCGGCTTGGCTTTCGCGGGCATTGGCAAGCATGGAGAAGAAGCAGCGGGGATTTTCTTTGGCGCGGGTTCCCTCCTGCTCATCGCAGGGATTCTCGCCGCGCGGCGACTTCTCACCCAATTAGAAAAAGCCGAGGGAGTACTCAGCCTCACGTCCGTGGGGCGACGAAATGCGGCGCGGCGGCTCTCCCGTAGCACGGGCGCGATTGCGCTGCTCGCCTGCGGAAGTTTTCTGGTGATTGCCGTGGGTGCCAATCGCCACGATCCACGGGAAGCGTCGCGTGAGCGCTCATCCGGGACGGGTGGGTTTGCGCTCTATGCAGAGGCATCGCTACCTGTCTACCAGGACCTAAACTCCGCCGAGGGGCGCGAGGCATTTGGGCTAGAGGCACAAGAAATGGCCGATGCTAAAGTCGTCCCGTTTCGGCTCCGCGAGGGCGATGAGGCAAGCTGTCTCAACCTCAACCGCGCCCAGACCCCGCGCCTGCTCGGTGTCGAGCCCAAGTTGCTCGCGGAGCGTAGCGCCTTCGGGTTCTCTCAATCGCTGGCGGATAAGAAAGCCAGCCCCTGGAGCCTGCTCGACTGGGACGATGGCAGTGGCACAGACATTATTCCTGTGATCGGGGACATGAACACCGTCCTGTGGGCACTGCACTCCGGGCTCGGTCAGCTAGTAGACTACACCGATGATCGCGGCACCGTCCACAAGCTCAAGATCGTCGGCGTGATGAACAACTCGGTACTCCAAGGCAGCCTCATCCTCTCGGAGCGCCACTTCACCAAGCTCTTCGCCAACCACAGCGGCTACCAGGTCTTTCTGATTGATGCCCTAGAAGCGAAAACCCAGGCCCTTGCACAGTCACTCACCGGCGGCCTCGAAGATGCCGGGCTGAGCGTGACCCCCACGCCCGAGCGCTTGGGAATGTTTAGCGCCGTGGAGAACACCTATCTTTCGATCTTCGCCCTTCTCGGCGGCCTAGGGCTGCTCCTGGGGAGCCTGGGTCTGGGCGTGATTGTCCTGCGCAATGTTCTAGAGCGGCACGGCGAGCTGGCCCTTCTGCGCGCTATTGGATTCACAAAAAAATCTCTGCATCAGCTTGTCTTCTCCGAGCACATCTTACTCTTACTGCTCGGCCTCGCCGTCGGGGTTGCCGCCGCACTGGTTGCCGTTCTGCCGTCGCTCAAGACTCCTGGCGTTGGCATCCCGTTTGTCTCACTCGGACTCACCCTGCTTGCCGTTCTTGGCAGCGGCCTACTCTGGGTGTGGGCCGCGACAACGGCAGCACTACGCGGCTCGCTCCTCGGCGCTCTAAGAAGCGAGTAACAAAACATGCTGCGCATTACCGATTGAACGCAAACACCTCTGGACATGGAGCCGTGAACTATCGCCCATTATCCTGATTCTTTACGATGCCTCGGAAAGGAGAGCGTACTGGCTACAGCTCACACGTACAAGGCTTCGTGCGCTTGCTAAGACAAATCAGGCTACTTGTACCGTTCATCTCCCTATGGCCCAAGTTTTCGATGCAGTCGCGGTCGAGACAATTCGCAAAATAAAAAATGATCTGGTAGCATTCTATGAGAGGCAAACAACCGATGGCTGAAACACTTACCTACAATGAGCTAAGCACTTTGCTTGAGGAGCTTGGTTTTGTGGCAAAGCACAGTAAAGAGGCAACGGTCTATCGGCATGGAAATGGTGCCCTACTCCTTGTTCCCGAAGATGCCCCTGATGCCTTTCTCACTCCCGCACAGCGCCTGAATGTTCGAGACACCCTAGTGCGATACGGCTTCCTCACTGCCCTTCAAGCCGAAACTCAACTGAATCGCACACGCTCTGCACACACAGCGGCTTGACCTATGCCACAGTTCCTTACCTATGCCACAGTTCCTTACCTATGCCACAGTTCCTTGAGTCTACCGTCGCCACGCCCGAGTTTAGCCGGGTCACTGACACGCTTCGCCAGAGGGTACACTAGCGCCATGCGAATCTTGGTGACGGGCGCGACGGGGAAGGTCGGGCAGACATTTTTAAAGGCATTTCTGGCGGATACGCGCTTTAGCGGTGCGATCGTGCGGGCGTTTTGCCACAACCGTGTGGTAGAAGCGAGCGAGCGCGTTGAAGTGGTAAAGGGCTCGATGTCCTCGCGCGACGATGTGGCGCGGGCGATGGCGGAGGTCACCCATGTGCTCCATCTGGCGACCTGCAAAGAGACGCCTGAGGACATCATGGATGTCGCGATTAAAGGCTTTTTCTGGCTCCTTGAAGAAGCACGCCTCTCTACTACTTTCCAGCAACTGATACTTATTGGCGGTGATGCGGGCATGGGACACTTTGTCTATCCCCACCCCATTCCGGTGACGGAGACCCAAAAACACAGCGCCTACCCAGGCTGCTACGCGCTTTCCAAGGTTCTGGAAGAGGTGCTGTTAGAACAATATTATATTCAGTACAACATCAACGGTTGCTGCCTGCGTGCGCCCTGGATCATGGAAAAAGACGACTTCAAGTACACGCAGAGCTTCGGTGAGGATGTCTTTGGCGGCCCACGCTGGCGTGATCTCGTCGGGGAAGACGCTGCCGACAGCTACCAAGCCGCAAGCACGACTCCCATTCTCTGCGATCCTGAGGGTAACCCGATCAAGCGTAATTTTGTGCACGTCAGCGATCTCGTGAGTGCCATGCTCGCGGCGCTCGATCATCCCAAGGCCCACCAGCAGACATTTAATATCTGCATGGATGAACCCGTGGACTACGGCTTTGTGGCGGAGTATTTAAACCAAACCCGCGGCTTCCCAAGCGTCAAAATCACCACGGAGTTCCACACCACTTGGCTAGATAATGCCAAAGCCCGCTTCTTATTGAGTTGGAAACCTGTCTACGACACCGCAAAACTAATTGATGCCGCCTACGACTACCAGCGCCCCGAAAACGATCCCCGGATTATCTGGTACCCGGGATAGCCTACCCCGTAGCCCCCGCCGGGCGGGGGGGCTAGGGAGCGATTTACGGCTTGGGGTTCATGTCGCTCTTGGGTGCGGTTCCCTTGGTGGGTTT
>JANNDD010000395.1:0-2689 GCA_031387365.1 Armatimonas sp.
AAGACAAAATCGTCGTTTCTGAAAAAAATGAGGAACTCTCTCTTGGTTTTGATGGTCAGCCTTGACAGGCTTTCTTCCCGTTGTAAAGAACCACAGGGCTGAAAGCCCGGGGCTTTAGCCCGTGGTTCTTTACTCAGGGCAGGGAAGGGGTGAGAAAACCCTCCCTAACCCTCCCTGCCCTGAGGGAGGGTGGCTTGAAGTGAGGAACGAACGAAGAGCCGGGTGGGTCCGCCGGGTGGGTCCAGGGTGGGCTCAGATGGGAGAGGGGAAACTACATCCCAAACGCCTCATCAATTAAGCTGAGGTAGGCATCTTGCACCCCAGCGCCACACACTACACTGCCCGGGATCGGGCCGTCGCAGCGCAGGGGGTTGCCTCTGAGGTCCGTCACACAGCCGCCTGCCTCTCGGATAATCAAGTCCATCGCCGCCACGTCCCAGGGCTTGTCTCCCCGACTGATCATACCCGCCAGCTCGCCGCGAGCCACTAAGAGCCCTGCGTAGACCATCGAGCAGACTTTTAATATCTTGCTTCCCTCGCGCTCTAGGAGGTTCGGAAGCTCGGTGAGCTCGCCCACAGGGAAGCCGCTCCACCAGAGGCCCTCCACATCGGTGACCGTGGCGCGCAGGCTGGTGCCCGTAAACGCTGTGAGCGGCTGGCCGTTACAGAACGCGCCCTTGCCCCGCTCCGCTGTGTACATCCGGTCGGCGTGGAAGTCGTAGGCGACGCCCACTTCGGTGACACCATTGATCACCAGGCCGAGCGAGAACGCCGACGTCGGAATGCCGAGTGCGTAGGGGATTGTCCCGTCTATCGGATCGCAGACCCAGATATGATCCGCGCCTTCGTGTGGCTGGCTGGCCTCTTCGCCTAGAATGGCATGACCGGGGTAGATTCGGGAGATCTCTCGGATTACCAGGTCGTTGATCGCAATATCCGCCGCTGTCACGGGCGTGTTGTCGGATTTCCAGGT
This sequence comes from Armatimonas sp., assembly GCA_031387365.1. Taxonomy (GTDB): domain Bacteria; phylum Armatimonadota; class Armatimonadia; order Armatimonadales; family Armatimonadaceae; genus Armatimonas. The sequence continues at coordinate 974 of JANNDD010000395.1, forward strand.
GCTCTCGCGGGCAGTGACGAAGATCGAGCGGCCAATCTCCCCAGCCTGCCGTGCCAGAGAGATCGCCGTCTCCAAGTAGAGTTTATTCACGAGCGCATTGTACTACAGTCTTATTTTTGTCGCAGTGAGTCAATAAACTTCGGGTCATCGAGCGGGATATCGGGTTTCTCGCCCCGGCGGCGCTTGAACTGCGGATCGCTTGGGTCGAACGTGTCGGCGGGTTTGAAGACACGCGGGTCGGCGGGGGTGTGCTTGTACGGGGTGAAGTCCGGCGTGCTCGTGAACATCTCCGAGAGATCGGTAGCCGTTGCATCAAAGAGATTGTTGGGGCCGAGATTAAAGAGCCGGTAGATGGTCTTGATAATGCTCATGATGCTGGTGTGCTGGTGCGCCACATAGTGCTTTTTCATCCAGGGACCGATGCCCAGAACGAAGCTGCGGTGCCGGTCAATGTGATCCCCATCGCCGCCGGAGTCATCTTGGGTGACGAAGATCGCCATTTTCTTCCACTCGGGTTGGTGGCTTAGGAACTCAACGATGCGGCCCAGCGCCAGATCGTTGTCGGCCATGAAGCTGGCGGTGTAGGGGTAGCCACGCTCAGGGCGCTTGCCTGCACCGTGGTCGTTGCAGATGGCGATATTAATAAAGTGCGGGAGCTTGCCCTGGTGCTTCTTTCTGTAGTCCGCAATATCTTCTCTAAACCAGTCGGCGCGGGCGATATCGGGGATATTATTGTTATAAGCGGGGAAATTAAAGCACGTATTATCATAGAGAACCTTGGGCATCGGGAAGTTGACGAGCATGAACGCGCCGGACTTTGTCTCGGGCGTGCCCTCGTCGTTGTGGGGAAGCTCGTAGCCCTCGCCGTAGTTGCGGAACGTGATGCCCCCCCGTGCTAGGTGCTCCCAGAGCGAGCCGTTCTCTAAGTAGTCCTCAGGGATCTGGCTGCCGTTGGAGCCAAAGCTGATCATGCGACCTCTCGCACTCTCTGAGAGGGAAAAATTCCAGCCGGAGTAGAAGACGCGGGTGGTCCAGAGGCTCGGATAGACCCCGACCAGCCAGCGGTGGCCGTCGCCCGAGGCATCGGGCTCCATGTAGAAGTTGTCCGAGACTGAGAACTGCCGTGCGAGCTTCAGGTGATTGGGCATGATCGGGACGCGCTCGTCCTTGCCGTTCTCACGAATCCAGCCGCGCTCACCCCACTCTGCGTACTCGGGCTCGCCCGCCGCGTTCTCCAGCGTGCCAAAGATACCGTCAAACGTGTGGTTCTCCTTGGTGATAAAGACGACATACTCAATGTCTTTAGGCAGCTTTGGCGCGGGTGTGGGCTTGGGAACCAGCCCGTTGTTTGCTAAGACGGACTTGGTGGCGCTGGCTAAGTTGAGCGCCGGGAGGCTCACGCAGTCCACCATGCCCGGCATCGCGGAGAGCCCGGAGCGCTCGTCGGAGGCGGGGCGTGGGTTTTTACTGCCGCTAGGGCCGCGCCCTAGGCCCTTTTGTGTGCCGATATAGAGCGTCTTCTCATCACTTGAAAGCGTACACTGCACCGGAAACCAGCCGGTCGGGATATGCCCCAGCACGACCCCCGCTTTGGGGTCAATCACGGCCACGGCATTGATCCCCGCCTCGCAGACATAGAGCCGTGTCCCCGCTTTATTCAGTGCCATGCCGGTGGGGATCACACCACGCAGTAGCGCGGTCTCTTTAGTGGGCGTG
>JANNDD010000480.1:0-2706 GCA_031387365.1 Armatimonas sp.
GTCTCGATCAACTTCGCCGCGCCAGAGAGCTACGGTTTAGTGCGGGCGCAGAACTCCCCGATCTCACGAGATGCAGGCGAGCGCTTTGGCAAGGCACTTAACGCATTGCTTGCCTCTGAGCGCCACTGCGTTAAAGTTCAAAATATTGCCTATGTCTTTTGGGCATCGGCCCCCACCACGCCGCGTCTCTTTGCCTTTGCCCCACCTGCGGATGCCACTGAGCTTCGGCACTTTCTCAGCTCCGTACAGAGCGGCGTGCCCTGGTGTGAGTTACCTAGTGAGACGAAGTTCCAGCTCTTCGGACTCTCTGCCAATGTTGCCCGCACCGTAGTGCGTTCAGCCTTCGACACCACCATTGGCGAGCTTGGGCAGGCACAGGCTGCCTGGTTTCAACGGCTCCAGCTTCTTGGCTCCGACGGTCAGCCGGGAGAGCCCCTGAGCATCAAGAAACTCGCGGTTGCGGCCTACCGTGATTTCAAGGACATTACCCCCGGAGTCGAAGATGCCCTCGTGCAAGCGGCGCTCTACGGAGCCAAGCTACCCGACTCCCTTCTGACCACCCTCGTTCAGCGTTGCCGTTTAGATACTGAGCACCGTGTAACGTATCCACGTGCGGCGCTTATGAAGTACATCATCACCCAATCCTGGCCTTTGGAGGAGGCCGATAAAATGAGCGAAGAGATAACGGGCACCATGCCCGCTGCATACCACTGTGGTCGGCTATTTGCCGAGCTCGAAGACATCCAGCACCAGGCGCTGCCAGGGATCAACGCCACGATTGGCGATAAGTTCTTCGGATCGGCGTCTGCGTCCCCTGCCAGCGTCTTTGGCATCTTGCTTGCCGGAGCGCAAAACCACCTGAGCAACCTTCGTAAGACACGGGAAGGTGCCTACCACGGGGCCCAAAAGCGCCTGGAGGAGATCCTCTCCGAGATCGGCGACTTCCCAACAACGCTGCCCCTAAAAGAGCAAGCCCTCTTTTCACTGGGCTACTACCACCACCGCGCTGCCAAGCGCAAAGACATCGCCGAGCGCTCTGCCGCTAAGAAAACCGCTAACGTAGGAGAAGAACAATGAACCCGATTATCTGTGACCCCACCCGCCGCCACGACTTTCTGATGCTCTTTGAGGTAGCCGATGGCAACCCCAACGGCGACCCCGACGCGGGCAACATGCCCCGTATTGACCCAGAGACCGGCCATGGCCTCGTCACCGATGTCTGCCTCAAGCGCAAGGTCCGAAACTTTGTCAGCTTGGACAAAGAGGGCTTGGAGAACTACGGCATCTTTATTCACGAGAAAGGCATCCTCAACCGGCAGATCGAGCAAGCCTACACCGATCTCAAGATTGACCTTCAAGCCGAGCCTACAGAGAAAGCCGATGGGAAGCGCAAGACGAAGGGTAAGGGGCAGGGCAGCGAAGTAGACAGTGCCCGCAACCGGCTCTGTGCCACCAAGTACGACATTCGGATGTTTGGCGCGGTGATGTCCACGGGAGCAAATGGCGGCCAGGTACGCGGCCCGATGCAGCTCACGTTCGGGCGCTCCGTGGATCCCATCGCCTCGATGGAGGTCTCCATCACCCGTATGGCTGTCGCCACTGAGGCCGAAGCGGAGAACCAAGGCGGTGACAACCGAACTATGGGGCGCAAGGCGATCCTTCCCTACGCACTCTATGTCGCCAAAGGCTTCTTCAACCCGGCGTTCGCCAAGCAAACGGGGGTAACTTCCGACGACTTAGCGGTATTCTGGCGTGCGCTGGAGATGATGTGGGACGTGGATCGCTCGGCGGCACGCGGAATGATGGGCTGCCGTGGGGTCTATGTCTTCACCCACGAGAGCAGCTTGGGAAATGCACCCGCCCACAAGCTCTTCGACCGCCTGCACATCGAAAAACGTCCCGGCGTTGTCTCTCCACGCTCCTTCGCGGACTATAGTGTGGCACTAAATACGGCCAATCTGCCTGTGGGAGTAGAACTGACACTGTTGCAGGAAGGGTAACCAAGGCAATGGATCAGAGCACACTGGTTATGCTCTCGGCGCTGGAACACTTTTCATACTGCCCGCGCCAGTGTGCGCTGATCCACCTGGAGCATGTCTGGGATGAGAATCTCTTCACGCTCAAGGGCCGAGCCGCACATGAGCGGGCAGACTCGGGGGAGATAAGCTGGAAGAATGGGGTGCGGGAGGTGCGTGGCCTCCCGCTCTTCTCCGACACGCTTGGGCTGGTGGGGAAGGGGGATGTGGTGGAGTTCCACCCGGACGGCCAGATTATTCCCGTGGAGTACAAGCACGGCACACGCAAGCCGGGGCGCTGGGACGATCTCCAGCTCTGTGCACAGGCGCTGTGCCTGGAGGAGATGCTCAGCAACCCCGTGACCGAGGGCGCGATTTACTCGATCCAGACCAAGCGCCGCCGGGAGGTTCCCTTCGACGACGAGCTACGCGATGCCACGCGCCAGATCATCGCCGAAGTGCGGGATATGCTCTTTCCTACCCCCTGGCCCCCGCCTGGCGGGGGGAAACTACCGCCTGCGCTTACGGATCGCAATAAGTGCCGTAACTGCTCGCTCTTCGATGCCTGCGTCCCCGATACGGTTCTGGCAGCGAACTGTGCCAGGCGAAGCAGGATATTGCCCGACTCCGGCCCCTCGACCCGTGCCTGGAACCGCCCGGCAAAGTCCATGAAGTTCACCGCACGCCCATC
>JANNDD010000514.1:0-3367 GCA_031387365.1 Armatimonas sp.
CTTCCAGCCTGGTCGTACCGCTTTATTGGTCTCGGTGTCGGTGATCACGGGCTTGTTGACAAACTCGCCGTAGACGCGTACGGACTTCTTCTTTGCCAGTGCCGCCGTCCATAAAAAGCCCGTCGGGGAGTAGGCCAGCGGGTCGCCGCCGTCGTAGGGGTAGGAGCGCGAGTGTGCGGCGTAGTTCTGCTCGATGTAGCCATTGCCCACGCTTGAAACGCTCCATTGGTGGCCATCGGCGCTATTCGTGCCGCTGGTGTAGGTGTTGTCCAGTAGCACAAACTGCCGGGCGAGCGCGTGGTGGTTGGGCGTCACTTCCTCACCAAATAGGCATAGTTTGGGTTCGCCATTGCCCTCTTTCATGTCGCCAAAAACATAGTCGTAGGTCTGGTTCTCTTTGATGATATAGACCACGTGCTTAAATACCGAGGGCTCCCCGACGCGCTCGGGCACCGGCACGGGCGCAACCCCACGCCGGGCGGGCTTCTCCGCCATGCCCCAGCGGTTGTTTTGCGCGACCACACTTGCATCTGCAATAGTCGGCGCGGCAAACTGCACCAGTCCGAGGGTGCCATGAACCCCATAGGCAAGCGAGGGACTGGTGCGCGGCGTGCGGCTCCCAAAGCCCTTGCTACTCACCACCACGAGATTCCCCCCTGCGCCTGGTATCGGGAGCAGGGCAATCGGGTACCAGCCGGTGGGCGTGTAGCCCAGGATCTTGCCGCTGGCGAGCTCCACATGCGCAATCGCATTGGCACCCCCGCAGGCAACATAGGCCACTTTCTCGTCGGCGCTGAGGGCGACGGCGGTGGGAATCTGTCCAAAGCCGGGGTCTTGCTCAGGGCGCAGAACAAAGGCGCGAGTGACTTTCGTGTTGGGCACATCGAGCACCTGGAGTGTGTCGTCGTCGCTGCTCGCCACGTAGAGTGTCTTGCTGTCTTTGGTGAATGTCAGTCCACTGGGTTGCCGTCCCGCTTCCACTTTGCGCACCGTCAGGCTCGTGGTGTCTAGCAAGGCGACACTGCCGCTCTTCGCCGCGTCGGTTTTTTCGTCCACGCGCACCGCTGTGCCTGCCGAGTCCGCGCTCGCCTCGCCTTTCGTTGCCACGCGCCCGCCCCGGCACGAGACCGCAAGTATCTTGCCATCGGGCGAGAGACGCAGATGATACGGCGCGGCGTCTACGAGCACCGTGCGCTCTGTCTTTCCCGTGGCGAGGTTCACCACGGCGACCACGTTGCGAATCCCCATCCCCACAAAGAGCCGGGCGCCATCGGAGGAGATCGCCAGCCCCGTGAGCTGCGGATCGCCGGTTGCGCGGCCTCTGCCCTGGGTTCCCGCCGCAATATCCGGATCACCCAGCGCCCCGACCGAGTCAATTGTGAGCTCTTTCTCTTTTTTCCAGCCCGCCTCGGTCTTGATAATCCGGGCCACTTTCCCCCCCGCCAGTGTCGCGTAGAGCGCCTGACCACTTGCCTCCCAGACAATACCCAGTGGCCCCGCCTCGATTCCCGTCACGCTCGCGATGACGTCACCCGCTGCACTGTAAATCACGACCTGATTCTGCGCCAGAACCGCCACGAGCGAGCCGTCCGGGGAAACCGCCACGTCCTTGGGCCGCGATGCCCGCAGTGTCTGAAGTTTGCCAACCGGCGTCACGCGCTGGTTCGATGACACCAGAGTTGAGCCATCGGCCTGCTCCCCAATCTGTTCACTCCCGCCACCCTGCGTCAGCCCAAGCGTCACCGCTCCTAAACTCATCACCAGCGCCAGCCCCACACCCTGTTTTCGCATTCTTGTTGCCTCTTGCCAACAGGATACCAAAATATTCCAGCGGTATACTAGCATCATGTACCGAAGCGTCGCCGCTGTGTTGTTCTTGCTGGCTCTCAACCCTCCCTCACCCTCCTTCGTAGAGGGAGGGTGGCGAGGAACGAGCCGGGTGGGTTCGGGTGGAGGTGTGTCAGAGAAAGACTGGGTCTCGCTTAGTGCCGATGGCAAGCTAATCTACCGTGCTGACGAAAAAGGCAACCACATCCCCGATTTTTCTCACGTGGGCTACAAAGACGGTGACCTGCCGATTCCTGAGCTACCTGTTGTGTCTACTGTCGAGGCCCCTGAGGATAAAGCTGCCTTTGCCGATGCACGAATCCAGAAGGCGCTGGATGAGACGAAGAGTGGTGCGGTGCTTCTCAAGCGCGGGACGTACCGGCTTCAGGGCAGTGTTTTTTTACGAAATCCGGGGGTTGTCTTGCGCGGTGAGGGTGAGGGGCCAGACGGCACGGTTCTTATCGCGACCCAGAAAAAGCAGCACACACTGATCACTCTCGGTGGCGACGGCCAGGTGCAGGTAGAAAAAGACTCACGCCAGGAGATCACCGACGACTACGTGCCTTGTGGCGCGGACTCCCTCACCGTCGCGGATGCTAGTGGCTTCAAGGTTGGGGAAGAAGTGATTGTCCGGCGGGCGAGCACGGCAAACTGGATCACCACGATTGGGATGGATAAGATTCCCTCACGAAGCGACGACACGAAGATTCAGCAGTGGACCCCGGGAAGCAAAGACCTGGCCTTTGAGCGCCAGATTACCCGGATCGTAGGCAACACCCTCACGCTGGATGCGCCGATTACCAACTCACTGGAAAAAGAATTCGGGCCGCACACACTCAGTAAGCTGCGTTTCCCACAGCGCATCGAGAATATCGGGGTGGAGAGCCTGCGCTGCGTAAGTGAGTTCGCCTCGCCCACCGACGAGAACCACGGCTGGACCGCTATCGGCTTTCGGGCGGCACGCAACGGCTGGGTACGCCATGTCACAGCGGAGCACTTCGGCTTTGCCTGCGTCGCGATTGGCCGGAGCGCACGCAATATCACCGTTGAAGACAGCACCTGCCTCGATCCCATCTCGCAGATTGTTGGCGGCAGACGCTACCCGTTTCAGATTACGGGTCAACGCAACTTAGTGCAGCGCTGCAAGGCGCGCAATGGCCGCCACGACTTCGCGTTAGACTCCACTGTGCCCGGCCCTAATGTTTTTTATGACTGTACCGCCACCCTGAGCCACGCCGACAGCGGCCCACACCACCGCTGGAGCTGCGGCGTACTCTACGACAACCTGCATATCACAGCAGCCAAGGGCGCTAAAGGGGTGGGTATCAATATCCGCAACCGGGGGAATCTGGGCACGGGCCACGGCTGGACGGGTGCGTATCAGGTGATCTGGAACTCCACGGCTCCTGAGAGAGTTGTCCAGAACCCCCCGACGGCGCGTAACTGGGTGGTGGAGAGCACCGCCATCCCGAGCCTTTTTCAGACGCAGCTCGCGCAGAGGCATCGCCAGCCATGAAAGCGCCTTTGATGCTCTGGCTTA
>JANNDD010000526.1:0-4381 GCA_031387365.1 Armatimonas sp.
AAGCCAAAGCGCTGCGGGCAGACGCTCTCCACTAGGCCATTCTGCCCTAGCGACTGCAAAGTGACAAGCTGCTGCGTGCCGAGCTGGCGCACCCAGCGCTCTTTTCCCCCATGACTCTCGATCTGGAGAGTCACGGGGACATTCTCACCCGCCTGGGGCAGGCGTAAAAGCACGGCGAGTGTCCGTCGAAACCAGCCACTCCCGTGCGTGATCTGCATGCGCCCTTGCGCCACAGCCCTAATCCCGTTCCCGCCCGGGCTCTGGTGAAACGCCTGGAGCACGGGGGGCAGGCACTCAAAGGCGGCGCCTAGTGCACGACGGTAGAGGCACACGAGCAACTCGCCTCACACCCGCTCGGGAGCGCGAATCCCCAGGAGCGCCAGACCATTCCTAAGCCCCTGCGCGGTCGCACTCACCAGTGCCAGACGGGCAAGCTTCCTCTCCTCAGGAACATCGTCTTTGAGCACCGGGCACTGGTCGTAGAACGTCGAAAATGTCTTGGCGAGCTGGTAGGTCCAGTCCGCGACCGTCGCGGGTAGGTACTTGTCTCCTGCCTCGCGCACCGCGTGGGGCATTCGTGCAAGCTGCTTGAGTACGGCCTGCTCCGCCGGATGCACCAGACTCCCCCCGGCTTCGCCGACCCGGGTACCCTCTGGGTGCGGCTTCGCGAAGGAGGTGTTAGCCTTTCGTAGAATGCTCTGGCAGCGGGCGTAGGCATACTGAAGGTACATGGCGGTGTTGCCTTGATCTGCCAGCATCTTGTCCCAGTCAAAGGTGATATTACGATCCGGCCCCTGAAAGAGATCGGCGTAGATCACCGCGCCCACGCCCAGCATCTCCGAGACCTCCAGAATCTCCGCCTCGATAATCTCCGAGCGTCCGTCGGCGATACTTGCCCGCATCTTTGCCTCGGCACGCTCCACGGCCTCGTCCAGCACATCATTCAGAAAGACGACATTTCCCTCGCGCATGGAGAAGCGCCCCCCGTTGGGGGGGCTGACTTTCCCAAAGCTAATATGGATGCTGACATCAGCGATTTTTGCGTAGCCCATGCGTCGGACAATCTCAAAGACCTGCTGAAAGTGCAGCTTCTGCTCGGCCCCCACCACGTAGATATTGCGCGCCGGAGCGTAGTGCTCTAAGCGATAGAGGCAGGTCGCCGCATCACGGGTCTGGTAGAGCGTTCCCCCATCAGACTTTTGCAAGAGGCAGCTTGGGAGTTTATCGTCGAACCCCACAACCAGTGCGCCGCCCGCGTCCCGATACGCGACACCTTTCTCGACAGCCTCGGCCATCACAGCGGGCATCATCCCCTCAAAGTAGCTCTCCCCGTGCTGAGTCGTAAAACGCACCCCAAGCCGCTCGTAGGTACGGCTAAACTCCGCCATCGTGATATCAATGAGCGTCTGCCACGTCTGCCGCGCCCACACATCGCCGTCTTCTAGCTTCTTGAACCAGGCACGCGCCAGATCCTTGAGGCTCGTGTCCTCTTTGGCCTCGCTGTTGTACTTTGCGTAGACCAGCACCAGACTCTGTACAGGATCGGGGTCGTCCCAGGGCGTAAGTTTCCACAGATCAATGGCAGCCAGGAGCATCCCGAACTGTGTTCCCCAGTCGCCTAAGTGATTGTCCGCGATGACGTCATAGCCCAGCGCCTCGAAGATGAGCCGCAGGCTGTGCCCGATCACGGTGGAGCGCAGGTGCCCGACATGCATCTTACGGGCGATGTTCGGCGAGCTGTACTCAACAATCACTTTCTCGCCGCTACCTACCGAGCTGTCTTTGCCAAATGCATCGCCCAGGCGCGCCACTTCCTCAAGCACCGCGCTCGCAAGCTTCTCAGGATGAAGCGTAAAGTTCACAAACCCACCAGCGGCCTCCACTGTCGCGAGTAGCCCGCTGCTCTCCAGCCGCACGGCGGCGGCGAGCCTCTGCGAAAACACCGCCGGAGCTTCACCAGCCGCTTTTGCCGCCGCGAAGATAGGGCAAGCAAGGTCCGCCAGCTCTCTGTTTTTAGGCTCCGCTAGCGCAATTGCCGACGCCTCAATCAACCCCGTGGCAACCAGCGCAAGGGTCGCCTCCGCCCGCAGGCGGTCAAAGACATAGTTCAAGTTCATGGGGTTCAGGATACCATGTGGCCCTCGGATATAATAACGTCATGAACTGGCGAGGACGACTTTCAACACTGGGACTCGGTGCACTTCTCGGGTTCTGCTCACTGCACACTGCCGATGCCCAGAAGCTGACCAAGCCCGCCGAGAAAGTTGGGAAAGTGGACGCGGTGTACTTTGAGACCAAGGTAAAACCGATCCTGGAGAAGCACTGCCTCGGCTGCCACGGCGTAGATACCCAGCTCTCCCACTTCGACCTGCGGAGCCGCGAGAGTTCCCTCAAAGGCGGCACACGCGGCGTGGCGATTGTCCCCGGCAGTGCCGAGAAAAGCCTCCTGCATAAGCTCCTCACCGGAAGCCGCGCTCCGCTCATGCCACCGGGTGGAAAGCTCCCGGCGAGCGAGATTCAAATCCTCAAGACCTGGATGGACGGTGGTGCGCCCTGGGGAAGGTCAGCCACACTAGAGACGGCACAGAAGCAAACCTGGTGGTCCTTCAAGCCTATTTCCTCGCTAAGCGCGAGCCAAGGGGCCGGTATTGATCCCTTCATCACAGCAAAGCTCAAGGCCGCTGGGCTTTCGCTCGCGCCGCCTGCGCCACGCCGGGTACTCATTCGCCGCGTCTACGCCGATCTGTGGGGACTGCCCCCTGCACCCGAAGCCGTCGAGGCGTTTGTGCGCGATACCGACCCGAAGGCCTACGAGAACCTCGTCGAGACGCTCCTGGCAAGCCCACGCTACGGTGAGCGCTGGGGACGGCACTGGCTCGATCTGGCACGCTACGCCGACTCGGGCGGTTTCGAGGGTGACAAAGACCGCAACTTGATGTGGCGCTACCGGGACTGGGTCATTGATGCGTTTAACAAAGACCTGCCCTACGATGAGTTTATTCGGCTGCAAATTGCGGGCGATGAGCTCAAGCCGAGTGAAAACAATGCCTGGATCGCGACGGGCTACCTGGCCTGTGGGCCGCAGGACATTGTGGAGAACAACGCCCGCACCCGCGCCAACGAGCTAGATGATCTAGTCGCCACCACAAGCTCCGTGGTGCTAGGCCTCACCGTCGGTTGCGCACGCTGCCACGACCACAAGTACGACCCGGTGAAGATGACCGACTACTACCGCCTCGCCGCAGTCTTCGCCCCCACCGAGCGCCGTGAGGTGGACATTCCCGGCGGTAAAGCCCAGGCAGTGACGGATAAAGGAGGCATCTTCGGCCCGTCGTTCTTGCTCCGGCGCGGCGATGCCTACCAGCCGGGTACAGAGATCAAGCCCGGCTTTATCTGCTCGCTGCCCGGCGGTGAGGAAGAGGTTGGTGCCGCTCCCAAAGACGCCAAAACCACAGGCCGACGGGCGGCGCTAGCGCTGTGGCTGACATCCAAAGCGAATCCGCTCACGGCGCGTGTCCTAGTGAACCGTGTCTGGCAGCACCACTTTGGGCGCGGAATTGTGGCGAGTACCAGCAACTTCGGGCTCAATGGCGACCTCCCAACGCACCCCGAGCTGCTAGACATGCTTGCCCAGCAGTTTATCGAGAGCGGCTGGAGCATCAAAGCGCTGCATCGCCTGATGCTACTCTCGAAGACCTACCAGCAAGCCTCCGACATTCGCCCTGATGCCCTCAAGGCCGACCCACAGAACAAGCTCCTCTGGCGCATGCCCGTGCGGCGGCTGGAGGGCGAGGCGGTTCGCGACAGCCTACTCGCAGCCGCGGGGACGCTGAACCTAGAGCTGGGGGGACCGGCGGTCTACCCGCCTGTGGATCCCACCCTACGCGCCGACACCTTCCAGGGCATGAACTGGCCCGAAGGCGAGGACAGCCCCAAGACCTGGCGGCGCAGTGTCTATGTGAAAGTCAAGCGCTCGCTGCTCTTGCCTCAGCTCGAAGTCTTCGACTGCCCGGAAATTACCTACACCGTCGCCCAGCGCAATATCACCACAACGCCCCTTCAGGCACTGATGCTCCTGAATGATCCCCTGATCTTACGCCAAGCCAGCCTCTTCGCACAGCGCCTTCAGCGTGAGCGCCCCAGCGATATCTGGGCGCAAATAGACCGCGCCTATCGCCTCTGCTTTGGCCGCAGCCCCAGTCTTAAAGAGCGCCAGCTCAGCCTGAGCTTCCTCAAGACCCGCTCCCTTGCAGAGTTCTGTCACACACTGATCAACCTGAACGAGTTTGTCTATGTCAGATAAAAAAACTCCAGCGACCGGTGTCGTCGCTGGAGTTAAGTAATCTCTTCGCCTTCACGAGCCCTTAGGGAAGCACATGGG
>JANNDD010000528.1:0-11162 GCA_031387365.1 Armatimonas sp.
CTCTAACTCCCGCCACGAGGCGTAGAAGTAGGCCATCGAGACGGGTAGCGCGTGGACGAAGCCTGGATCGGAGTAGGCGCACCAGCCCTTGAGCGGGTTGTCGAGCGGCGAAGGGCCTGCGGGCAGAGCGAGCATTTTGGACATAATGAGAGTGTACCCACCCGATCAGGAAGGAAACAGCTTGCGGGTTGAGCTCCCATGGGTGGAATCTATCTCGGTCATCTGGAGATAGCTCTGGTAGCGGCGTGGGCTGACGCGTTTATCGTCCACGGCGGCGCGGACGGCGCAGGCGGGCTCGGTGCGGTGGCGGCAGTTGGGAAACTTGCAGTGGCCCATTAGCGGCGCAAGCTCCGGGAAACAAAAGGCGACATCCTCGGGCAGTAAGTCCCAGAACTGAACCTGCCGTAGCCCCGGTGTGTCCGCGACCCAGCCACCGATCTCCAGCGTGAGAAGCTCCGCCCGCACAGTGGTGTGTCGGCCCGAGTGTGTGATCTCGCTGATCTCCCCCACTTTGAGGCGCAGACCCGGCTGGATGGCATTGAGCAGCGACGACTTCCCCACCCCCGATGGGCCACAGAACGCGGAGAGGCGGCCCCTGAGTTTTTCCTTGAGCGCCTCAATACCCTCACCCGTGTTCCGGCTCGTCGTTAAAATATCGTAGCCAACGGCTCTGTACTCGGCTAGCGCCTCGGTGAGCTCTTCCGGCGCGGCGAGGTCAGCTTTATTGAGGACAATCAGAACCTCCAGCTCACTATCTTCGGCCAGCACCAGAAAGCGATCTAATTTGAATAGATCTGGGCGCGGCTCCGCGGCGGAAAAGACAATCACGGCCAGCTCTAAGTTCGCGACCAGAGTCTGGCGCTCACGCTCGTTGCCGGAGCGCCGCACGAGTGCCTTACGACGGGGCAGTACTTCCTCGATCACGCCCTCGGTGCCAGACTCCGCCACCAGGATCATCACCCGATCTCCTACAGCAATAGGATCGGTCTCGGCGAGCTTCTTGACTTTCTCGACCCGCCGCACATGGCTGGCGGTCTCGGAGTAAGTAAAGCGTTTCTTCAGGTTCCCCCGCAAACGGCAAGGCAAGATGCGCCCCGTGGTGGTCTGCACCGTGTAGAGCCCCCGTCCCGCCTGCGTCACTATGCCCTCACTCAATCATAATCCCTATTTCCTCACGTCGTCACAGGGTATTATAGCCCCGTGTTCACAATAAAGGAAACCACGGCAGATTCGCTGATCACGCTGCGCTGGCAAGTGCTTCGTCCAGGCCGCCCTGAGAGCGCGGCACACTTCGCCGAAGATGCAGTGGAGGGGAGCACACACTTCGCTGCCCTAGACATAAACGGCGCGGTGATCGGGTGCGCGAGCGTGATTAAAAAAAACAACGCGCTCCAGCTACGCGGCATGGCGACGGCTCCCGAGTGGCAGGGTAAAGGGGTGGGGAGTGCGGTAGTCGCAGCCACACAGGCCTACGCCATGCGACAGGGCTTGCCTCTCTGGTGCAACGCCCGGGTGAGCGCGGTGGGCTTCTACCAGAAAAGCGGCTGGCACACCGAGGGTGAGCCGTTCGACGTTGCCGGTGTCGGCCCTCACGTCGTGATGCGTTTTAGTTCAGAGTCGTGTTGACCTTCTGGAAAGACATCACCTGGTAGCTCCGGTCCGCCACGGGATAGTTGGGCGGAGGATCATCGGCGATCCGCTGGTCGTAGTTGCGATTGAGAAGAAAGCCACTGTTGACCACTCCGGCGAGCGTGACAACCCCCATCTGGCTGTTATTTTTCACAATAAAGCCGCCGAGAAGATTGATCACTCCCGGGGCACGCGTGGTGGGGCCGACGACCATAAACGTATCATAGGCCATACACACAGCGTGGATGGTGAGGTAGTCTAAAACGGCACCTCCGCCATCCAGAAGCGGCACGCGGAAGCTCCCCGAGACTAGACCCAGAGTGCCTGACTCCACGGACGCGGTGGCAGCGCTGGACTTCAGGTTGTTGGGATTGCTCCCATCCGTGACCAGGTTTTTGTAGACAATCCCCCCGTCAATATTGATTGTCTTGCTTCCGTCAGTCGCAATCGTCCACGAGTTAGGACGCACGACTGTCGCGCCTGACATCTGGTTTTTCACGATGTAGCCGGAGAGCCCACCAGGATAGGGTGACGTTTGACTACCGATATCGCCATTGATATAGAGTGTCTGATTGCTCGTCCCCCCGGTGTAGTTTGTCGTGCTAGTGAGTGTCCAGGGATCGGTGGACACCGCCCGCGTGTAGACCAAGAGCTCCAGAGTATTACTGACAAGGCAGGCCGTTAGTAAAGAGCGCTCCTCACCCGCTGTAATCCCTTGAATGATCTCGATCACCTGATCGTCGTGTCCGCTGTGCGTCGCAAAGCTCAGGTTCAGATCTTTGACATTGCCACCCACATAGATTCCCGCGCTTGGTGTTGAGCCACTGGCGGGCACGAACACCCCAACAAAACCCGACACGGGCTCGCTTGCACCTCCCAGCGCTCCGTTTTTCAGGTCCGTCGTGGCAGTGGGCATCTTGATAATGGGCTGGTTTGTCTTGGGGGAACGGGCGGCTGCCGTAATGTGCTCCCAGTAGTCAGACCACCAGTTGGGGTCGTAGAAGTAGGCGCTGCCCCCATTGGTGTACTGCCAGTTGATCTGGGAGTAGTCCATTGCCGTGGTGAAGTAGCCATCATCGGGGTAGGTAAAGATCCAGTCGTCGCTGTAGGGATCACTCCCGTCATCCGCTTTCCAGAGAATATTAATCCGGGCCGCAGGGTCTACTGCAGTGCCAGTGGAGTCTACGCCATTGACATGAACAGGTCCCTGAAAGCGCGTGCTTCCCGCCACCCACCAGCCGCTGGGAGCCGTGTCGCTGAAGTAGGCAAAGCGGGCGAAACTATTCTGACGGACAAAGACCCGTGAGGCGTAGCTATAGCCCTGGTACAGCCCAACGGACTCAATACCAAACATCTTCCGATTCGAGGTCGCATTGGAGGCATAGGGATAGAAGCGAATCCGAGCCGTTCCCGCAACCGACGGCACCGCGGCATTCTCCGTGCTTGTCGGCCCTTGAGCTATCGCCACTTCGGTCCAGCCACTTACTGTCGTGCCGCCGTAGAAGCTCGCGACATCCGAGGGAGCAAAGGCGGTCAAGTTGTTGGGGGCGGCGCCTTGCTGCATGAGCCACTGGAGCCCCAGGCGAACTCCTGCTTCGGAGATTGTCTGTGCCCCGAGCAGCTCAGCCCGTCGGCGTGACAGATGCATGCCGCTCTTACTATCCGCCCCGATATCGCCCCCACGCCCCTGATTGAGCAGAGAGATGAGCAGCATGGTGAGAAGCAAAAACAAGAGAATCATGACACCAACCATGGTCATGGCACGAGCGCGCATATTTTTAAATCTTCGTGGTTGCATTAGCTTCTCTTAGTTAATCGGAATAGGGGTTGGAGTAGGCGTCGGAACAGGGGTCGGTGTCGGAACCGGCGTCGGCGTTGCCGGTTGTGGCGTCGGCGTGGGTGGTTTTGGCGTCGGCGTCGGCGCGGGAGTCATCCCAAACGGCGTGGGGCTCGGGCTCGGTGTGGGGGGCGCAGGCGTCGGTGTGGGTGTTGGAACCGGGCTCGGGGTCGGGACGGGTGTTGCGGTCGGTGCCGGGGTCGCGGTCGGTGCTGGGGTCGGAGTTGCGGAGTTCGCCGTGGGCAGAAGTAGGCTACTATTGGGGTAGGTAATGGTTGTCTGGGTACTCATGGCCGTATTGGCCATGTAGATCGTTCTCCCCGAGACCTGCGTCACCTTACTCTTGCTATCGCTTCGCTCATTGGTCTGCTCTCCGTAGGCATAGACCTTCTCTCCACAGACGACTTTCGCTTCCAGCCCCCGACCGCGCTCGTTGGCCGCATCCTGGCGACGGAAATACACCGCGTTCCAGGCACTGGAGAGTTCATTTGTCAGCAGGCGTGTCTCGGTGCGGCTCCCGTTTTCAAAGCGCCACACCCAGAGACAGTTCCCGTAACCCGGATTGACGCTACCATCCGGGTTGCCTCGAAACACCAGAGCGGCTCGGGTGATTGCAGCGGCCCCACGATTCACAGGAAGGCTTCCCCCCGATAAGACAAGATCGCTTCCGCTGGCTCCCTTGAGCGTGGCAGCACCGGCAGGCGGATAGAGAATAAAGATTCCCGTGTTAAGCTTACTTGTCCAGCCAGTACCCTCGGCCCCTGAGGGGCGATTGGACTTATAGCTCGCTATAGCTCCAAGCTGACTGCTGTCCCATGCCACACTTGTGTCCGTCGGCAGGATCACCCCGTAGGCTTCGTGAAGCTCGTTATCCAGCCACTGCATCACGAGCCCAGCGGAGCGGGTGGAGTTGGTCATGGCGCGCATCTTTCCCACAGCACGCCCGGTACTCAAAAAGATCTGTGTCGTCACCAGAAAGAGCAAGCTCATCAACAGCATTGTCACAAGCACTTCGGTTAAGGAAAAGGCGGCTCCTGTTTTTGGGGTTCTTTTTTTCATAAACATCCTGCCTAGTTCACCACGGCCCGAGGAACCAGAGTCGTCCCCGAAAAGGACTGCATATTCCCCTTGCCTGTCCACCACTGGATCGTAATCGTGACGCGAATAAGGCCATACTCTGTCGCCCCGGCTGCATTGGTGTAGGCACTGGGAGTGTACGGAGCAATGTAGATGTATCCCTTTGGCGTGGTCGCGCCGGTGAGCTTGTTGCCAGATGAGTCCATGCCCCCGTTGAAGTACTGCCAGAGCTTATCGGTATCCATGAACTCAAACGTGCCACTTGCAGCCCCTCGGGCATTGGTAGCAGGAGTACTCGGAGTGCCGTCCACCAGCCTCAGGCCACTCTGACCAAGGTTTGGTGCGCTCATGTTGCTGTACCCCGCATCCTGAAACTGATTGATCTTGTGCTGCACCAGTGAGGCGGCCTGGCTAAAATCGGCACTGTAGCGAGTATTGCGGAGCGACGCAGGAATCACGGCGGCAACGAGAATCACCATAAACATCAAGACGATGAGTGAGAGAACCACCTCGATAATCGAGAAGGCTCGCTTCGTGGGAGTTGCGCCGTGTTTCCGGTAAAATTGAGTGCTGAACATAGCTTCGTCAAAAGGAATTGTCGGTTCCCGTCGTAAGCACGTTTAGGCTCATAAGGAAAATAAACTATGGAAAAACAGCCGATTTTTGGCGCAGGGGCAGCAGTCTCAGGCGCTCCCTACACACCCGCCGTTCGTGTGGGCGACCTACTCTTTATCTCAGGACAGCTCGGGTTAGACCCACAGACCAAGCAGCCTCACGCGGAGTTTGCCGCACAGGTCGAGGGCGCACTTGCGGGCATTCGCAGCCTAGTCGAGGCAGCCGGGGGCTCGCTGAGCAGTGTCGTCAAAACGACGATTTTTCTCTCGGGAGATATGTCGCGCTTTGCGGAGCTCAATGGAATCTATGCGGCGCACTTTAGTGAAGGAGTCAAGCCTGCCCGCTCCACTTTTGCAGTGGCGGCGCTCCCTCTGGGCGCTCTGGTTGAAATTGAGGCCATCGCGGTTCTGTAAAATTAAACCCAGTTCTCTAAAATTAAACCCACTCTGCCGAAGATAGTCTAGAGCAGCATGAGACTATCCCAAACAATCGACGCGCGGCAGCAACAAACCCAGCGCATTGACCCACGCCAGATCCTCGCCAGCGAGATTCTGGCGTGGACCACAGAGGAGCTGGAAGTCGCCATTGAGCGCGAGCTGGCAGAGAACCCCGCTCTGGAAGCCCGCGAGAATGAGACATTCACTCTCAGTACGCCCGTCTCCGAGTCGCCTGCTCTGACAGTAACTGTGGGCGGTAAGCAAGATGACCCTCCCGCAACTAGTGAGCGCACCCAGCCCACTCTCCAGATCACCGACGGTGGCCTAGACAGTGAGGATCCGTTTGATCGTGTGGCATCCAATACCAGCCTACGGGAGCACCTGCGTAGCCAAGTAGGGCACGCCAAGGGAGAGGTCGCCGAGGAAATCCTGCGCTACCTCATCGAAAACGTAGATGACCGGGGTTATCTGATCGCGGACACCAATGAGATTGCGGAGCGGTTTCAGCTCGCACGAAGCCGTGTGGAGGAAGCGGTCAAGGCACTTCAGACCATGGATCCCGCCGGGGTGGGAGCGCGTGACCTACACGAGTGTCTGCTACTCCAGATGGAGTACCTAGAACTGACGGGCGAGGGGCATGCCCTGAGCAAAAAGATCCTGCTGCGCTGTTGGGATGAGCTCGTGGCACGGCGTGACGATCGCATCGCCAGCCGCCTGAAGGCCTCTGTCAGCGAGGTCAACCGCGCACTACGCTTTTTACAGCAGGCACTCACGCCCTACCCAGGGGCTCTCTTTCGCCCCAGTGACCACCGCGCCAGTGCAAGCGCCCCGCTGGTTCGCCCTGACATTCTCTTTCTACGCACTGAGGCAGGCTTTGCCGTAGAGCTCGCCCGTGATTTTGAGCAGGTCGTCTCGGTTGCACCGCTCTGGAAGCGCCTGGCCGATGGCAACGAGACCCACTCCGATGAGGCGATGCGCCGCTACATCCGCGATCATGTGGACCGCGCCCAGAACTTCATGGCGGGAGTCTCACGACGAGGCCGTACCCTGCGTGCCATTGCCCATGAGATCGTCCGCGTGCAGCAGGGCTATCTGGAGACCCGCAATCGCGCATTTCTTAAGCCCCTCACCCGTCAGACCCTGGCGGAAAAGCTCCATCTCGATGAATCGGTGATCAGTCGCGCCGTGGCGGATAAGTGGGTACAGCTCCCCAACGGCGAGATTCTTCCCCTCGATACTTTTTTTGGCAACTCCCAGGCCGTCCGCGAGGCGCTCCTGCACTTAATCAGCTCCGAGAACTCAAACGATCCCTACTCCGACGACGAGATCGCGGTGATTCTGACCGAGCAGGGCTTTCCTCTGGCACGCCGGACAGTCGCCAAGTACCGAGGCATCGAGCGCATTCTCCCTGCCCGCCTGCGCAAACGCAAAGCGGCGTAATCCCACCCACAGGAACGTGGGCGTCTGTGAGCCTTCGGCTGGGATGTCGCTCCGCGACTCACAAAACTCTCGGAGTCGCGGAGCGACATTATGGCGGCACGCCCGTAGACGCCCACGTTCCTGTGGGCGGACAAAACGGGTACACTGCTCTTTGTGAATCGTGTCATTGTTACGGGGGGCGCGGGCTTTATTGGCAGCGCCATGGTCTGGCGGCTCAACCAGGCGGGTATTGATAACATTCTGATCGTGGATAACTTAAACACATCAGAGAAATGGCGCAATCTGCTGGGGTTGCGCTACACAGACTATCTGCACAAAGATGTGTTCCTCACACAGCTAAAAGCAGGGGAGCTGGACTTTCAACCCGATGCCATGGTGCATCTCGGGGCGTGCTCAGTCACCACCGAAGCCGATGGCGACTACTTGATGGAGAACAATTTCCGCTACACAAAAACACTCGCGGAGTGGGCGACAGCGCGCGGGGTGCGCTTTCTCTATGCCAGTAGCGGTCAGACCTACGGCGATGGCGAGCTAGGCTTTGCCGATGATGACGCGGTGGCTCCTTACCTACGGCCCATCACCCGTTACGGCTACTCTAAGCATTTTTTCGATCTCCACGCGCTCCGCACCCGACTCACCGAGGAGATCGTCGGTGTCAAGTTCTTCAATGTCTTCGGCCCCAACGAGTACCATAAAGACGACATGCGCTCCGTGGTGCACAAAGCGTTCCAGCAAGTTCAGGCAGAGGGCACGATCAAGCTCTTCAAGAGCTACCACCCGGACTACACCGATGGTGGCCAGACACGGGATTTTGTGTATGTGAAAGACTGTGTTGAGGTGCTCTTCTGGTTCCTGCAGCACCCCGAGGAGAACGGCATCTTCAATATCGGCACCGGGCGGGCACACTCCTGGAACGACCTGGCACACGCGGTCTTCTCCGCCATGAGTCGTGAGCCTCAAATTGAGTACATCGAGATGCCCGAGCGCCTCAAGGGCAACTACCAGTACCACACACAGGCCACGATTGAGAAGCTACGCAATGTGGGCTGTGATGTCACTTTTCGCTCGCTAGACGATGCCATCACGGACTATATCCAGAGCCACCTCGCGACCCCGCAACCCTATCTCTAAGTTGCAGCCGTGAGACTGATGCGGGCAGAATGGTTCTGGAGATGCAAGAGTCCGTTGCCGCGCTGGATCAGCTCCGAGCACGTCACAAACTCATAGCCCTGAGTACGCAGACGACTCACAATCCCCGGGACAGCGGCGATGGTTGCAGGGAGCCCGCTGTGTAGCAAGATGATCCCCCCCGGCGTGATGTCGCGCATGACCAGCTCGGTGATCTTCTCCGAAGTACGCCCCGCCTTATAATCCGCAGGGTCGTCGGTCCAGAGCATATTGGTGTAGCCCTCGCGAGCGATAATCTTCTGGATCGCCTCGTTGTACTCCCCGCCGGGGGGCCGCATCAGCCGTGTTGGAGAGCCGACGAGCCCGGTCAGAGTATCGCGGGTACTATTGAGCTCCCCCGCCACCTGTGTGAGAGGAATCTGGGTGAGGCGGTAGTGGTTGTAGGTGTGGTTACCCAGCTCATGGCCATCCAGCACGATCCGCTCGATCAGCTCCGGAAAGCGCAGAGCCATCTTTCCCACCACAAAAAACGTCGAAGGGACGCGCAGACGGCGTAGAACACTGAGCAAATCACCGGTCTTCTCCCCGTGTGGGCCATCGTCGAAGGTGAGTGCCGCCAAGCGCTGACCAGGGTCGCCCGTGACCACTTTGGCGACACGAATGGTCTTCTGACGCTCGGCATCATCCTTAGCAGCAAGAACAACTAAGCGGCGGTACTCAGGGGTGGTGCGTGGATCTCGGTTAGGCATCGGAGTGGACAAAGAAATCAGAACGGGGACGTGGTAGAGTGTAGCATAGCATGTCCTCGTTTGCCACTGCGCCACGACTTTCGAATGCACCACAGCTCCTCCATGAGCTTGCACGCCCACAGCCAGGAATCTCACCGCAAGAGAGGGTTGGGGTGGCCGCAGAGTGGCTCCGTGTCTCCCCGTATCACTGCGTCCCTGTGCTCTCAGGTGGTATTCTTGTTGGCCTGGTAACGGAAGCCTCGCTCACGACCTACCTACGCCAGGCCCCCGACGGCCCCGAGCGCCGCCACTGGTTAGAGGCCCCGGTGGAGGGCACCGTGCTTGTCCCCACGGCGGCTCTCTCCCCTCTCTTAAACATCGAGAGTCTTCTGGAAGCGCTGGAAACGGAGCGAGCCGATGCCCTCCCCGTGGCGGAGGGCAATGGAATCTACTACGGCATGGTGGGCCGGGCTGATCTCGTCCGTGAGCTGCTGCGCCCCCTGGCACTCCCGCAGATTGGCGGGATGGCGACACCGGTTGGGGTGAATCTCTCCACAGGTGCCGTCTCGGCAGGTGTGGGCAACAGTGCGCTTATCCTGACCGGCTCCTGCTTTTTCTTTGCCCAGCTCGCGCTTCTCGTGCTGCTCAATGCCCTCGCGCCCGCGCTGCAGCCCCTGCCCCTGCCGCCTGCCTGGCGAGAGAGTGTGGAGCTCGCTCTGACGGCCCTGCTGACACTGGCGGGGTTTCTGGGCCTGATACGCCTCTCCCCCATCGCGGGCTTTCATGCGGCGGAGCACCAGGTGGTGCATGCCCTAGAGAGTCACACCCCACTGCTCCCGACCACTGTGGGCCGTCTGCCCCGTGTGCACCCACGCTGTGGCACGAACTTGATGGCGGGCTCGTTCCTCCTGGGCCTGGGAGGGGCGTTCACGCCGCTGTTGGGAAACCTGGCCTATGTCTTCTCGGGCCTCCTGGCGCTCTTTTTCTGGCGGACAGTGGGAAGCTGGCTCCAGCAGAACCTCACGACCCGCCCGGCAAGCGAGGCACAGCTCATGCAGGCGATTACGGCAGCAAAAACACTCCTCACGCTCCACGAGCTGCACCCCACGCCCGCCACGCCACTCCGACGGCTCCTAAACAGCGGCCTCCCGCAGATGCTCCTGGGTTTCGCGCTCGGCGCTGGGGTGCTGGCACTGCTCGGCCTGCTCATCCCTCCCCTGGGCGACTCACTCCGCCCCCACTGGCAAGCTCTATTCTAGGCGCGGTCTACCCCCGTTTCAGTGTGAGAACCGTCACTTCAGGTGGGCAGTTGACACGCATCCGGGGTGGGAGTACTCCTACGCCACGGGTGGTGTAGAGCGGCATGCCCTCAACAAACACCAGGCCCGCCGGGTAGCGTCGCCCCTCTTGCGGCAGACGCAGTGGCCCCACTCCCGGCACCACAAGCTGACCGCCGTGTGTGTGGCCAGAGAGCATGAGCGATGCCCCCGCTTTCGCGGCAAGCAAGGCGCGATCCGGCTCGTGCCAGAGCAACAGGCGCGGTGCCGCGTCTTTGTTTGGCAGAGCGCCGAGTACAGCTTGGGGGTCGGTGGGGCGAGAGATCACGCTTCGTAGCCCCACCAGCCAGAGAAACGCTTTCTCGCTCTGAAGCTGCGCCGAAGTATCTAAAAGCGGCGTGATTCCCGCACTTTCCCAGAGCTCGTGGGGCGGATCAAGCGGTGGCACGGGGAAGTCATGGTTCCCAAAAGAGGCAAAGGCTCCCAGTCGAGCGCTTCGAGCCAGCGGCTCTAAGGCGCTGATGCAGGCGGCCATGTCTGCCATATAGTCACCCTCACGGTCACACACATAGTCGCCTACCAACAGAACCAGCTCGGGCTGGACGGCTTTGGCTAGTGTGAGGGCGGGCGCGAGGTTCTCGGCGGGAAAGCTAGGGCAGACATGCAGATCCCCCAGCACGACGGCGCGGAGGCCATCGAAGGCGAGCGGGAGCAGGGGAAGCGTAACCGTGACGTTTTCGACGACGGGCTGATGCGCTTCGCGTCGCCCATAAACCGCAAGCGCCGCTGTGCCGCTCCCGAGAAGACTTCCCGAGAGCAGCCAGCGGCGCAGAACCGTACGCCGTGAGGGCTTAGAGCTTCGGCTCAGTCGCTACCGCCGTGTCCGCGCGGACGCCGCCATCGCCTTCGAGAATCATCGGAACGGGGTAACCGCCGCCACCGCCACCGTAGATTCCCCAGCGATTGAACCGCTCAACAGTGCCGTCGGCGTAGC
>JANNDD010000580.1:0-1316 GCA_031387365.1 Armatimonas sp.
GCCTCGATCAGAAGCTCCTTTGCGGCTTTTGCATCGTCTGCGACATGGAAGATGAAGTCGTTGCTGAAGAGCCCACTGGGGTTTTGGAGCTGGAGGAAGTGGACTCCTACGGGCGGGAGCTTTGCCAGCGCCACGGTGACCATCTCACCGTCTATTTTTACGGTACCCTCAACGCGCCGACCGTCCACAATCACACTTGCGTTGCCCTTCACGTGCCGCCCGCTGAGCTTCATGGGGAGGCTGCCAGGGTAGAGAAGTGGGAAGATCTCGTGGCCGCGCTGGTTCTGGATCGGGCCGTAGGTCCAGAGGGCAGGCTGCGGATGATCAAAGTCCACGTTGGGGCCAAGCTGCGCGGTGAGTGTTCCGATAAAGCGCCCCTCGGCGGCAGACGTGATCAGCTCGGCGCGGGTCATGTCGGAGTAGGACTTCCCATTGAAGCGGAGAGTGACGGGTTTCTTTTTTAGGATTCCCTCGCCCTGTAGCACCGTGCCTCCCTCCCGCGCCGACTGCTCCAGTGCTTCCAGAAGCTCGGCGGTTTCGGGGAGCTTGGCCGTGGCTTGGCTGAGCGTGACTTGGCGGGCAAACGCGCCCGAGAAGCCCGTGCTTCCCTCCAGTACCATGTTCCAGATCGGGTCGAAGCGGGGACGGCCTCCCCAGGACATGCGCCAGACATCTCGCTCCGGGGTGCCCTGCTCCGCGATGGCTTTGTAAAAATCGAAACCGATGAGATTGAGGCGGCCTTGCGGCAGGATCAGCCAGCGGTCGTAGGCGCCGCGCCATGTCGGGGCGTCCATGCCCGTGCCCGGCGTGTTGGTGCTCACCAGAAACGGCATTCGGTGGCAGTCCCCACAGACATTGGGCTTGGACTTACCCGGATCGTTGTCGCCCTCGACATGGAAGAGGGCAAAGCCACGCTGGGCCGTTTTAGAGAGCGTGTTGGTGTAGGCGCGCTCCGGGGCGGGGGGATAGGGAATGCTGAGTAAGAACTTCGCCATGTCGTCGCGCTCGGCTTTAGTGAGCCGCCCGAGCTTGCCTTCGTCGTTCTTGGTGTTATCGCCGACGAGCTTCATGGTCGAGGCGAGGCCGCTGTCAATGAGCTGGCGCGGGCTACTCAGAGGGTCGTCGGTGCGGCTGTTGGGCGCGACACTCTCAAAGACATGGGCGGAGTTATTGCCGCCATACGGGTCGCCGGGGATGCCGTCCCAGTGGAAGGGAGCGGTGTCGCGCAGGCCACGGACGGGCATGGTCGAGCGGGGCATGATCTGGTTGCCGCCGGTGACAATCGGCGTATCAAGCACCCAGAGAAGCTGATCCGT
>JANNDD010000716.1:0-1899 GCA_031387365.1 Armatimonas sp.
GCGGGGCTGACGGTGCTACGCGGCGCGATTCCGGCATCGCTGCTGACCGACCTACGGCGCGAGGCGGAGAAGGCGCGGGAGCTGGCGCGAGGTCTTCAGGGGCCGCAGACACAGCGCCTCCAGCCGGTTTATAAGTACGCCGAGCTGAATCACCAGCCGTTCCACGACTTCCATGCCCTTCCGGGGATGCGTGCCGCTGTCGAGAATATTCTCGGGCCAGAGCACGCATCCAGCCAGATCATGGGGATCTTGTTCGAGCCGCAAAACCAGGCTTGGTGCACCGCATGGCACCGTGACTGGGGCTACAACGTACCGGGTATGGATGTCCCCGCGTTCTTTCGGGCAATCCGTGATTTACGGCTCTTTAACCAGCTCAATGGAGCGCTCTACGATGACCACTGTCTCTGGATCGTGCCGGGGAGCCACGACCGCGACGATCTCCCCGACGAGACGGCGCACTTTTCGCGCATCCCACCGCCCGGCCCGGCGCTCACGGATGCCGTCACATCCGAGGAGCGCGAGCGGTGCTGCCTGGACTACACCCGTGCCATGCCTGGTGCTCTGCCTGTGCCACTTTTTGCGGGCGATGTGGCGTTCTACCGTGCCTGCGGCTGGCATCTGGGCAACTATGTTCCCTACACGCGCCGCGCCACGCTCCATGATGGCTACTATTGCCCCGAGGATCTGCGCTGGCAGGAGGCCGTGAAAAATAAGACCGTCGGCGAGGCGTTCTGAGGGCATGCTGGCTTTTCTTGGGTTTGCGATGGTCGCCACTTTCCTGGCGCTGATGATGACCAAGCGCCTCCTGCCGCTGGTCGCGCTGACACTCGTGCCGCTGGGCTATGGCATTTTAGCGGCGCTGCTGGGCCACTTTCCCACTGCTAAGCTCGGGCCGATGATGCTGGACGGTCTCAAGACCCTGGCACCGACAGGCGTGATGCTACTCTTTGCGATTCTTTACTTTGCTCTCATGATTGACAGAGGGCTTTTTGACGGGGTCGTGGCCTGGATTCTGCGCCGGGTGAAGGGTGATCCGCTGAAAGTGGCGCTAGGAACCGTGGCGCTGACCCTGATTGTCTCACTCGATGGCGACGGCTCAACGACCTACATGATCTGTGTGGCGGCGTTGCTCCCGCTCTACCAGCGGCTCGGAATGAACACGCTACTCATGACCTGTCTAATGCTGCTCTCCAGCGGGGTCATGAACCTCACTCCTTGGGGCGGGCCTACGGCGCGCGCCGCCAGTGCGCTGCATCTCGAACCGTCTGCCATTTTTGTCCCCATGATCCCCGCGATGCTCTCTGCAATCGCCGCGATCTTCGCACTCGCCTGGCACTACGGCTCCCGCGAACGCGAGCGCCTAGGGATTCTGACGCTTGAGGTCTTAGGCAATGCGACAGCGCGGCCCCGGTTGCTCTGGTTCAACGGACTCTTAACCACGGGACTGATGGCCTGCCTGATCCTTGCACTGCTTCCGATGCCCGTGTTGTTTATGACTGCCTTCGGGATCGCTTTGACGGTTAACTGTCG
Organism: Armatimonas sp.; assembly: GCA_031387365.1. Taxonomy (GTDB): domain Bacteria; phylum Armatimonadota; class Armatimonadia; order Armatimonadales; family Armatimonadaceae; genus Armatimonas. The sequence continues at coordinate 1,531 of JANNDD010000716.1, forward strand.
TGATTTAGCAGCGCAAAAAGAGCAGATCAACGCCCACGCCGCGAGCGTGCTCTCGGTGGTCTCCCTGATCTTCGCCGCGGGGATCTTCACGGGAATTCTCTCGGGCAGTGGCATGGTGGAGGCAATGTCCAAAAGTCTGCTGACCATTATTCCCGATGCTCTTGGGCCACATCTCGCCGTGATTACCGCACTGGTCAGCCTGCCCTTCACGTTCTTTCTCTCCAACGACGCTTTCTATTTTGGCATGCTCCCCGTGCTCGCGGAGGCGGCAGGGCACTACGGTATCACCCCTGTTGAGATCGCACGCGCCTCGCTGGTGGGGCAGCCCGTTCACCTCCTCAGCCCGCTCGTCCCCTCGACCTACTTGCT
>JANNDD010000593.1:0-10592 GCA_031387365.1 Armatimonas sp.
TAATTGCGTCCGGGGCCATCGTAGTTGTTTGCCGAGACGCCCGCTGCTCCAAGAAGCGTCTGAAAGAGATCACAGTGGCTTGCAGGCGCGGCGCTCACCGTGCCGGGGGCGATCTGCCCAGGCCAGCGCAGGACACACGGCACCTGGATGCTCTCGTCGTAGAAGTTCGGGGGATGCGTCCCGTTGCCCTTAAAGTACAGACCGTGGTGGCCGTTCATGTGCCCATGATCGCCCGTGTAGACAACCAGCGTGTTATCCAGCTCCCCGATTCCGTCCAGATAGTCGAGAACCAGCGCCACCTGCTCATCTATCATCTCGACGGCAGCGTAGTACTGCTCCAATCGCCGCCGGTGCTCTTTCGCCTCCGGGAGCTTACCCGGCACCCGTGCGGCATTCCCGACGTACTTTTCCTTCGGAATATCGTCGAAGGTGTCTTTTGCGTGGCTCGTCACCAGACGTTCTGGGTGCTGCGTGAACGGGGAGTGCGTGTCCACGTGGCCGACAAAGCAAAAGAACGGGCGGGATTTATCGCGCTGTGCTAGGAACTCCAGTGCTTTTTTCGTCACAAACGGCGCACGATGGCCGGTGTTTTCAATCGGCACGCCGTTGTGCATAAACTTGCAGACACCTTTATGGGGATACTGGTCTTTGTTCTCCCCGAGGTAGTCATCGAAGCCCGGCTGTTTCTCCCAGCTTGCGCCGCAGTGCCACTTGCCAAAAAAGCCCGTCTGGTAGCCCACGGATTTGAGTCGCTCCGCCAGATTGACTTCGCCCTGCAAACGAATCTGCGGACGCGACGGCTCATTGATCCAGTCGTGAATCCCGTGCTGGCTGGGCATCCGTCCCGTCCAGAAAGACGCGCGGGCGGGAGAGCAGACGGGGCCGGGCGTGTAGGCATGGCTCATGCGCGCACCCGTGTGGGCGACAAAGTCCATCGCGGGCGTGTGTAGCTCTTTATTGCCCGCACAGCCCATCGCCCATGAACCATGGTCGTCTGTGAGAAACACTAAAATATTGGGTTGCTTCATGGCTTGCCTTTTAGTCCTTCCAGTAGTGCTTTCAGCTCCGTGATTGTCTTGGCCAGTGCGGGATCACGAGCGAGGTTCTTGTGCTCTTTTGGATCGGCGGCATGATCGTAGAGCTCGGCTTGGTTTGCGCCACTGCCCCACTCCGTGTAGCGCCAGCGTTCCGTGCGGAGGGAGTAGGCCATCCCGCCGGGGCGCTGAGTCTGCGTGAGAGCAGCATTTTTATAGACGGCCTTTGGGTTATTGAGTAGGGGAACGAGGCTCTTTCCGTGCAGCTTGCCCTGCGGCTTCAGCCCCGTCAGCTCCAAAAGCGTTGGGTAGAGATCCACCGTCTCCACGATGCGCTCACAGCCCTTCCCTCGCACTTTTTGATCCGGAGCGGCAACGATGAGTGGCACTTGAGCGGACTCCTCAAAAAGGCTCTGTTTCTGCCACTGCCCGTCGTGCTGGCCCAGAAGATAGCCATGATCTCCCCAGAGCACCACCACTGTATTTTTATCCAGGCCCAATCGCTCCAGCGCCGCCAGCACTCGCCCGACCTGCGCATCCATAAACGAGATCGAGGCAAAGTAGGCCTGCAACGCTTTCCTTTGGTCGCCCACAGAGATCCCGTAGTTTGCAGGCGTCACCCGAAACGCCGCACCGGGCACACTCTGACGCTCCTCCGGGCGGGGCAGCTCAGGCGTGAGTGTCTCGGGTGGGTACAGATCAAAGTATTTCTTGGGCGCAACATAGGGGGTGTGCGGTCGGTAGAAGCCCACCCCTAAAAAGAATGGCTTGCCTCCTGATTTATATTTTTCCAGGAGCTTGATCGCCTCCGTTGCCCCGATCCCGTCGGTCTGCTCCTCGTCGGTTCCCTCAGATGCCCAGTACGAGAGAGTCGCCCCGAGGCCAGGGTTGTTCTTATTGTGGAGCCGGATGACCTTATCTTCTTCGTCTTTGTCGCGGCCCTTGGGATTGACGACTTCATCCCACGAGGGTGCGTCGTCCAGCCCGCTTGTCCCGATCTGTCCGGGAACACCATAGTGATAGAGCTTACCCACCCGCGCCGCCGTGTAGCCATTGTTCTTAAAGAGCTGCGGCAGTGTTACCACATCCGGGATCGTCGAGCGAAAGTGCTTCTGTAGATTATAAATCTTCGTCGTGTCCGGGCGCAAGCCCGTTAGGAGGCTGGTACGGGAGGGTGAGCAAAGAGGAAACGAGGTGTAGGCCCGGTCAAAGCGCATCCCTCGCTGAGCAAGCTTATCAATGTTCGGGCTTTTCACAACCTTGGAGCCGTAACACCCTAGGCTAATATTGAGATCGTCCACGGCAATAAACAGCACGTTCATCGGTGGCTTTGGGGGAAGGGTTAGTGGCATCATCTGAGGTTGTCCACCAGCATCTCCGCCGTCGCTAAGTTGGTGGCGAGCGGTACGTTGTGTATGTCGCAGACTTTCATCAGGGCGGAGATGTCGGGTTCGTGCGGGTGCGCGGTGAGCGGGTCACGAAGAAAGATCACGGCGCGTACTTTGCCCTCGGCGATCAATGCCCCGATCTGTAAGTCTCCCCCGCGTGGCCCCGAGAGTACCCGCCGCACGTCGAGGCCCGTCTCGGCCGCGACAATCCCCCCCGTGGTTGCCGTCGCCACCAGTGGCAAGCCTTCCAGGCGCTGCTTATGCCGCCGCACGAAGTCCGCCATCACGTCTTTTCGTCCATCATGGGCGATCAGCGCCACATAGTCCGTTGGTTGCATGCGGCTATTTTACCTGGTTCGGAAACGGTATACTGAAAACATGGCCTACTCGAACTTCACTGATCTCTCCGTTTTGCGGCGGGAGTTTGGCCTGAGCGTTACGTTCCAGGCCCGACTTTTTGAAGGGGAGTATGCAGCGACGCCCAGCGACTTTCTCCGAACTGCGCTCCACGAGTACGAGCCGCTCGCACTGGCGATTGGGACAGAGAAGGCCCGCTCGGAGCTGCTCATCATGCCTATTCTCGCCGAAATCCGTCGCCAACGAAATCGGGAGATCAGCTTGTTCTCCGGCGTGGACTTCAATGTAGATGCCGAGCGCGGGCTCAATGGCTACTGTGACTACCTGCTTTCTCGTGACAGCAACCCCTACTCCATCCATGCGCCCGTCTTTGCCGTGGTCGAGGCCAAGAATGAAAAGATCAACCTTGGCCTCGCGCAGTGTGCGGCAGAGCTAGTCGCCGCCCGCATCTTCAATGAGCGCGAGGACAACCCACTCCCGGTTCTCTACGGCGCGGTGACCACCGGAAGCAACTGGCGTTTCCTGCGGCTTACGGGCGATTACCTAGAGATAGACGGCGACGAAGAGTACCTGCATCCCATCGAGCGCCTGCTCGGAATCTTGCTCACGATTGCTGGCTAACCCCCTTCGCGGAGCCGGAGGGGGTCGCGCAAAGCGCGGGGGGAGGTTACTTTGCCTCCTCTGGCGAGTGCTCACGGAGCCAAGCGCGTAGGGGCACGTCGTCGTCGGTGGGGGAGAAAAAGCCGTTGCAGTTGGTGCCGTAGCCGAGAAGCTGCTTGCGAATCGGGTCGGACTGCGGCCAGAGGTCGCGTACCGTCATGTCGTCTTTGGTACGAATCCACCGGTAGCCGTAGCCGTAGAACAGAATCTTACGGGTGACATCGCTCCAGTTCGGGCTCGCGGTGTGCCAGAGCCGACGGTCAAAGAACACCGCCGTGCCGGGCTTGACACACACCGGGATCGCGCCCTCGGGCTGACCGAGCTTATCTTGTGGGAGCGCGAGCGTGTCGTTTAAGTGGCTGCCAGGAAGAATCCAGAAGTTACCCCTTCCCTCCTCGCTAGTATCCGAGAGAAAGTAGGCCACCTTCAGCGAAAGACGCGGGCGGGGGTGGCTCTCCATCTCCTGGTTCACGCGCCCACTGTCCTGGTGCCAGCCAAAGGTCTTACTATCACGCGCCTTCCCCGACGGCGGGGTGACAATTAAGTGCGCATGGTACAGATAAATGTTCCAGCCTAAAATCCCCCAGACTTTGGGCAGAATTTTCTCGTAGTCCACCAAGTCCGCAAACTCCGGGGCATCGGGGATGAAGTTGGGATAGAAAAGCGCGGCGGCCGGATCAAAGCCCGCCGCCAGCTTCATTGCATACGCCGTATCGGTGAGTTCCGTAAGCCGCAGAATCTGCTCAGAGTCCAGAGCGTCCTCGACAATCAAGTAGCCCTGCTCGTTAAAGTGCCGCCGCTCAGTATCAGTGAGGCGGAATTGAAGCGCCGTTGTTTCCATAGTGTTGCCCTCCTTGGTCTCCGTCTACGGATTGTCCCAGCTTCCCCCCGCCAGAAAGCCCCCATCAATGGCGACAAGCTGACCGGTGATGTAGGACGATGCGGGCGAGACGAGCAAGAGAGCGGTGCTGACCAGATCGTCGGGCACACCGAATCGGTGGGCAGGAATGCGCTGCAGTAGCCACTTGACTTTCTTTTCGTCGGACATCATCCCCGCCTCGGTGAGCGGCGTGACAATAAAGCCGGGGCAGAGACAGTTAACCTGGATATTGTCCTTGGCCCACTCCACCGCCAGTGTCTTGGAAAGCTGTGCGATCGCGGACTTGGTCATGCCATAGACGGCCACATTGCCCAGCCCAATATAGCTGGTCATCGAGCCGATCTGGAGGATCTTGCCGCCGCCGTTTTTCTTCATCAGCGGGTAGGCCGCCTGCGACAAAAAGAAGACACCATCTAAGTTCACCGAGAGAATCGTCCGGTAGTCGTCCTCCGTGAAGTCGGCGGCGGGCTTGCGGAGGTTGATCCCGGCGTTGTTGACTAAAATATCCAGTCGCCCCAGCTCGCTCTCGATCTGCGCAATCAGCCCCTTGCACGCCTCAGGCGTTGACAGATCGGCGGGCATGATCACGGTTTTGTCGGGGAGCCCAATCTCTGCGGCCAGCGTGTCAAGCTTCTCCCGTCGTGTTCCGTTGAGAATCACGGTTGCACCCGCCTCCGCGTAGGCCCGCGCAATCGCCGAACCAATGCCACCACTCGCGCCCGTCACCAGTGCGATCTTGCCATCTAAACCAAAAAGTGTCTCTAAAATTGCCATAATACTCTTTCACTGCCCCTTTCATGGGGCGGCTAGCAGATTCAGCTCCGCTACTGCCGACCAAGCCTTACCACCCACCTCAGACCTTGCGACCAAGCGGACGAAGCGTGCACGGGTGGGGCTCGTAAAGAAAATCCGCTGCAGCTTGGTGGTGTTGGGGAAACTCCCTGTGTGGGCAGCGCTCCAGCTTCGCCCATCGCGGCTCACTTCAAGCGTGTAGTTGGCGATGCGCCCGTTGGCCTGGCCCTGGCGCGGGAGATACTCAAAGCCTAGGAGTGTTTGCTCGTCCCCTAGGTTAATGGTCAGTGTGTGCGGCGGAGCGGGTTCACTCTGGCTCCACTCGGTGTGCCAGAATGTCTCCGGGTCACCGTCAAACGCGTTCTGAACATCACCCTCGCTGGGCTCGACGCTATCAGCGCTCACCCGCCAGCCGGAGCGGCTCAGGCGTGCCACCGGAATGATCTCGGGCAAGGTCGTGGTTGTCGTCTCACTGGGGGGAAGCCCCACAACGAGGGCACGCACCACAAGAGTGGTCGCGCTGGATGCTAAGAACGGCCCCATGTAGCGCTGCTCCGGGCCACCGTTCAGGCTGTAGTTCAAAACGGCCTCAGGCAGCTTGTGGGAGATCGTCACCTGGCCATCTTCCCCACGCACAACCAGCGGGGCGGCGGTAATCGGCAGGCGGCGGCGGGCCACACTGGCAAGCTCACCGAGCTTCGGGTTGTAGGGGCGCAGCGAGAAGCGCAGCCGTGCGGTGGTGTCTAGCTTGCACAGATACTTACCCAGCGGGCCAGGGCCACACGATGCCCCTCCCAGCCCCATCTGGAGCCAGTCTACGCAGAAGCTCACCTCGTTACGCGGAACAAGTTTATTGTACTTCTTCTCTTCCCCCTGACGATGGCGGGCGTTATCGAGATCCTCGGGCAGAAAATGACTCGCGGACATCGCCAGCGGCTCATCCTCGGCGACAATTAAAAGCCCCGTTTTCTCTTTATCGAGCAGCGCGGACCAGCGACAGTCTTCTTTATTGCCATTCTCCTGGGGGCGGACATAGGCGATGTACTGATCCTTCACCAGCCCACTCCAGAGCCCAATGTCCATTGCCGCCTTACGATCCGGGTAGGACTCACTGGGGCCGTGCCCTAGCCAGGTAAAATTACTATAGCTAACCGGGGCGGAAAAGCGTGCTCCCAGGCGCGGCAGCGACGGCAGGTTCCCAATCGGATCGAGCCTCCAGTCCACCAGCACCGTACCATCACGTAGGAGTGTGTAGAGCGCCATCTGCTCAAAGCCATTGCCCTTGAAGCCCAGCCACTTCGCCTTGACCGTCACCGTGATCGTCGCCCCATCGGCGGAGTTTTTATAGCTAAACGACTCCACCGTTGGGGTAAGGCTGGAAAGCCCCGATTCAAAAAAGCTCGTCCGTAGCCAGCTATCGTTGTCGGTCAGGGCACGGTAGACATTGAGCGAGAGGCCACGCCCCGAAAGAACAAGCTTCTTGTTTTGGGTAAGTTTCTCTAAAATTCCGGTGTCACGATTGAAGACGAACTCAAAATTGCTGCCATTACGAGAAAAAGCGATCCGCCCGGGGCCAAACTTCTGAAGATCAATGATCCATTGCCCACGCGGATCGAGAGGTGCCAAGGCAATAAACGGCGCGGGGCCAGGCTGCCACGGGAGCTTGAGTTGCTCCCAAGCAATCTCATAGTTCTCCTCCGCCCACTCCATCCGGGTGTTCACCAAAATGGAGACTTTAACAAAATACTCGGCACCAGGCTTTAGATTGGGCTTCTTCAGTGGCAAGGTCGCACTGACACTCTCACCCGGCGGGCAGCTAAGGACAGGCAAGTCACCGCTAGCAATCTTCTGGCCGTCTTCAGTGACCACGTAGTGCAGGGTGTATCCCTTGAGATCCGTGAAGCTGAACCGATTGGTGACACGGATGCGCCCCGCCGCCAGATCCTCGGCAGCAATCTCGATATTCTGGTAGCACTTCTTGACTTCGTAGAGCTTGGGCGTGATCGTGCGATCCGGTGTCACCAGCCCATTACAGCAAAAGTTCCCGTCGTTGGGTTTATCATCAAAATCGCCGCCGTAGGCGAAATACGACTCGCCACCGGGTGCCTTCTTGGTCAGCCCCTGATCCACCCAGTCCCAGATGCAGCCCCCCATGTTACGCGGCGAGCTCTCAAAAGCCGCGACATACTCCACAAGATTACCCACCGCGTTGCCCATGGCGTGCGCGTACTCGCACACAAAGAATGGCTTACCAGACTTGCGCTTGCCCTCACCGAGAATATAGTCCACGGTCGGGTACATCACACTGTCTACATCGGTAACGGAGTTATCACGTTCGTAGTGAATGGGGCGGGAGGGGTCTAGCTGGCGCACGAGCTTTGCGGTAGCGGCAAAGTTGACACCCGGCCCGGCTTCGTTACCCAGGGACCACATCACGATGCTCGGATGGTTCTTGTGGGTCTGGAGCATGCGCTCGGTGCGGTCTAAGTGCGCTTTCTGCCAGGCCACATTGTGCCCAAGGCTCTCTTTGCCGTACCCCATACCATGGCTCTCGATATTGGCCTCGTCAATCACATAGAGCCCGTAGCGGTCACACAGATCGTACCAGCGGGAGTCGTTGGGATAGTGGGCGCAGCGAACCGTATTGATATTGAAACGCTTCATCAGGCGGATGTCCTGAACCATGCGCGCCACGGAGAGCGTTCGGCCTGTATCCGGGTCGTGCTCGTGGCGATTCACTCCCTTGATCTTGACGGGCTTGCCATTGATGGTAAAGACGCCTGTTTTCCACTCAATCTTGCGGAACCCCACCCGCGTCGAGGTTGCCTCCTGAACCACCCCATTCTCATCTTTGAGTGCCAGCACCACCGTGTAGAGATGGGGCGTCTCCGCCGTCCACTTCGCCGGGTTCTCCACTTTCAGCCGCACCTCCGCGCTACGCTCCTGGCCGCTGGGAAAGCTATCGAGCAGCGCCTCCGTCAGCCCGATTCGTTTGCCGGCTTTGTCGTAGAGACTGACCTCAACTTTACGGCTCCCCGAGCGCTCACCAGAGAGATTGCGCACCCAGACCCGAGTCTTCAGTGTGGCGTCTTCGTACTTGGCATCGAGCTCCGGCTTGCAGAAGAAATCGCGAATCTGCACTTTTGGAGTGGCGTGCAGCCAGACATCACGAAAGATCCCCGAGTAGCGGAACATGTCTTGGTCTTCTAGGTAGCTCCCATCACACCAGCGATAGACCTCCACGGCAAGCAAGTTCTTTCCTGGCTTGAGGTACTTGGTGAGACTAAACTCCGCCGGATCTTTGCTGTCCTCGGAGTAGCCCACTTTCTTGCCGTTCACCCAGAGATAGAACGCACTATAAACCCCACCAAAACGAATATAGATCTCACGGCCATCCCAGGTCTCAGGAACGGTGAACTCCGTGCGATACGAGCCGACAGGGTTGTAGTTATGGGCGATAAACGGAGGGTTCTTAACATGGGGATAGGTAATATTGGTGTAGATCGGGATGCCGTAGCCCTTAAGCTCCCAGCACGAGGGCACCGCAATGGTTCCCCAGCTCTTATCATCGAAGCTTGTCTGGAAGAAATTCTTCGGGCGATCATCCGGCTTGCCGACCCAGTGGAACTTCCAGTTGCCGTTCAGAAGCTTAGCAAACGCGCCGGGAGCCTCGCGGGTCACTCCCCCGGCGGCCTTGACACTATCGAAGCTGGCCATCTCGGCGCGGGGCGCTTCTTTGTTGATCCCCACTACCGCCGGGTTTTCCCAGTCGAGAGTCTGAGCGTGGGCCATACCCACGGCAAGCAACGCAAGCAGCACAAGCGGCGCTAAGACGGAACGCATCATGGCTTCATTGTAGCACGTCCCACTCCGAGCCCCTCTTTGCCCACACCAAGCCCATCCGCGACCCGGTTGATGTAGTTAAACCAGGAAGCAATCAAATTCACTTGCAAAATCCCCGTGTCGTCAAGGCCCACGGCGCGTAGTGTGTCTAAGTCGTGGGGCAGAATCTTGTAAGCGTGGCGCGTGAGCTTCTCGACATAGCAAAGTATCGCGACATCGCGCTCAGAGAGTCCGGGAGCCGTGCGCCAGTCAGACTTAATCGCCTCAGAAAGCGCACTATCGAGTGTCTCGACACGCAGAAACTCCGCGTGAGACTCCGTTCAGTAGAAGCACGCATTCAGTGACGAGACTGTGGCGGCGATCAGCTCGTGCTCGCGGCGGGAGAGCGGAAGCTCAGGGCTCATGAGAGCCCCAAAGGTGGAGAAGGCGTGCTTCAGCGCCTCGGGAATGAGCGAGTGCGATGCTACAATACTCTCGCCGAGCACCGCCTGTGGGAGGTGCTGCGCACTCTCGGGGCTACCACCATACGCAGCCGGGTAGAGCGGGCGCTGCGCCCTCATGGCCTCACGCACGGCTTCGGACTCCTTGGGGGAAACGGTCTTGATCCACGGCATGGTCTATTTCACATCAATCTTGGCGGCTTCGATCTTCTCAGGGATAAACGAGCGATCCAGAATATCTTTAAGCGGCATGGTCGCCTTGATGATTCCGGTTTTGACTGCCATGTCCATGATGGTCTGGATCTCCAGGTCAGTGGGTGTGAGCTGACGGTAGCTGACGCGGCCCGGATCGTTTAAGACAAACTTGAGAATCTCCTCTTTTTGCTTGAACTTGGGCGCGGCCACTTTGGCAGCCTCGCTGCGATGGGTCTCGGCCCACTCGCCCGACTCGGCAATTCCACGGACAAGATCCCGAACGACCTCGGGCTTTTCTTTGGCTAGATCATCGCGCACGACTAAGACGCAGGAGATGAAACGCGGCCAGATGTCTTTGGCGTGGTGGAGCACACGGCCTGTGCCATCAAGCTCGGCTTTGGCGGCGTGCGGTTCCCCAACAAAGTAGGCATCAATGGATTTTTGCGCCAGGGCGGTGGGCATATCCGGAGGCGGCATCTCGATAAACTTTAAATCGCCCTCTTTGAGGCCCTGGTCTTCCATGAGCTTATGGATCACAAGATACTGGTTGGAGAACTTGCTTGGAATGGCGATAGTGCGGCCTTTGAGATCGGCGAGCGACTTTGCGGGATCGTCTTTGCGTACCATCACAGTGGAGCCATCACGGTGGCCCAGGTAAACGATCTTGCAAGGGACGCCATCGGCTTTGAGTTTCATGGCCATCGGAGCAATCATAAATGTGGCCTTGAGCGCACCGGTGCGCAGAGCATCAGCGACCGTGGGCCAGTCTGTAAAGCGACGAGACTCGAACCGAGTCCCTGAGGTGCTGGTCTCCGAAGCAAAGGCGGTGACCGGGCACGTTAAATGTCAGGTAACGGGGAGAAAGCCCACTTCGAGCGTCTCGCGTAAGGCATGACCAGAGCTACCTCCTTGAGGGGCTTTCGGGGTGCAGCCTACCAGAAAAAGTGCCGCTGCCAGTCCAAGAAAATGAGAACGTTGCATGCGGCAATTGTATCCTCTTCTG
>JANNDD010000601.1:0-1447 GCA_031387365.1 Armatimonas sp.
GTATTGATGATAATCACCTTCAGGGAAAGATGATGGTATTATACAGTATCTTCAGTTTTTTTACAAATCATTTAGGAAAGCTATAGATGTTATTGCCGATTCAGAATCCATCCTTAGTCCCCTCTACTAATTGCCGTAGGCATTTTGGCATGTTTTAAGCAACGAGGAGAATTGGACAATTAGGTGAGCGAGACGTTGACCAGTCCTTACAAGCTAGGCGATCTGCGTTATCTGAATGGGGTTCACTTGGACGCATGAACATACCAAAGGCACTCTCCCCAAAACGGCTTTTTGCAAGATTTGCCCGAGTCAACTGGTCGTCAAAGCGATCTTCTTCGGGCACCAGGAAATTACTTTTTTAAGTCGTTGGTCGTCAACTGGTCGTCAAAAGCCTCTAAAAGGGAAAGGCCACCCTCTCGAGCGGCCTTATTTTTTATGATTGACACCTAATAAGTATCAATATCTACCAAGCCGACGACCGGGTTCGAACCGGTGACCTGCTGTTTACGAAACAGCTGCTCTACCACTGAGCCACGTCGGCGCGAAGGAAATTCTATCATACGGCCCTCTTCCCTGCAATAGATTTTACCGCTATACTGTCGCTATGCCGCGAGAACACGAACCCGCTGTCATGACGGTTACTTTTCTCTGCACAGACATCGTGGGAAGCACACAGCTCTGGCAGGAGAGTGGTGCCCTCATGCGTGAGCGACTCGGTTGGCACGATGCACGGGTGCAGGAGCTTGCCCAACGCTTTGGCGGCGATGCTTTCAAAGCGCGAGGGGACGGTTTTTTCATCGCGTTCCCCACCGCACTGGGGGCCCGAGACATGGCGGTCACTCTCCAGAAGGCACTTGTCCAGGAGTTTGGCGATACCTTTCAAATCCGTACTGTCCTCAGCACCGGCGAGGCCCAGCACCGCGAGGGGGACTACTTTGGACTCGCCCTGAGCCGCGCCGTACGCGTGCTTGAGTTCAGCCACGGAACCCAGCTTGTTCTAACCGAGACAACTGCTAGGCTCATTGAGGAGGTCGAGCCTGCGGCAACCGCGCAACTCAAGGACTTAGGAACCCATCAGCTACGCAGTATCGAGCACCCGGAGCGCCTCTTCCAGCTGATGATCCCGGGGCTACCCACTGAGTTCCCGCCGTTTACCAACGCCTCGCTGCCGCCGCATAACTTGCCACGAACCCTGACGACATTTATTGGACGTGAAAAAGAGTGTACGGCTGTCGGAGGGTTACTCTTACAAACCCGGTTGCTTACGATTCTGGGGGCAGGTGGAAGCGGCAAAACACGTCTATCTCTCAAAGTGGGCGATGAGCTATTGATGCGCTATCCCGGCGGGGTCTGGTTCGTAGATCTGGCTCCCGTGGCCGACGAAGCCCTGTTTGCGCGAGCGGTCGCGGCAGCGCTCCGAGTGCGGGAGGACACAGGATCGGATCTG